>NZ_JAJCHL010000179.1:0-1735 GCF_020554505.1 Caldibacillus sp. 210928-DFI.2.18 | reverse complement strand
CCACTGAAAAAAGCCATTTTTTTTATGTAAAATTTGCTGTGTAGTGTAAGAAATTTTCTGTAAATGGTATTTTTTACAATAGAATTTAGATGAATTTTCTGTAAATGGTACTCTTTACCATAGAAATTAGTAAAAATGACAAATGTTTGGATATAATTCGCCTTTTTAGAGGATAGTATGGCGGCTATCCTCTTTAAATTTACTGCCAAGGCTGTGAGCTTGGCTTGTAAGCCCATGCTTTTTAGACCGTACCATTTGGCACGATCTAACCCGTGGAAATTCTTCATTTCGCCATTTTTCCCTTCTTGGCATGCTCTTTTTTTATACTTCTCTTTAAATCCCTCCGATTTCTGTTGTTGACTATACTCATAAAATTCTGGGGTGTTGATTCCGATCCCTAATACTTTCCCGACTGTTTTTCCGGTTATGCAAACTTCTCGCATTGGGCAATTTCTACATTGTTCTCTGTCAAAATAGTAATTATACGTTTCTTTTCCACATTTTCTTATGTAGTGTTTCTTTTTGATTGTTTTGTTTCCTTGACTACAGAACCACTCGTCAGAATCTTTGTTATAACTGAATCTTTCTTCGTCTATGCGATATGCAGCTTCACTTACAGGGATGTATGCCTTTGCTTTAAGTTCAGAGATTTTGTCTAAGATTGGCTTTTTAAAATAGGCTTTATCACCGTACACTTCTGGTATTTTTATTCTCGTTTTCTTGGTTAACTCTAATAATTCATCAAACTTCGTGCCATCCACATAAGCTCCATTACCAGTATGTACAGCTGTAATTATTCGATCTTCTGTTGTCATCATAAATTCCGTTTTATAACCAAAGAAAGGATCATTTTTGCTTTTATACCCTATTCTCGCTTCTTGGTCGACAATCGATCGTACCCCTCTTTGCTCTATAAACTTCGGGTCTGCTAAAATTTCTTTCGCATTATTAACGAGTGCTTTTGTTTCAGGTGCTTTCTCTAGTTCAACTAGTTCTTCTACCTTTGATACCGTTTCTTCAAGATAGGACTTCATTGTTTTTCTAGCTTCATCATGGTTTTCTATTTCTTTATAATCAGGGATTTCTTGGTTGATTTCACTTGGTATTTCTCCGTTTTCTTCTTTAACCGTTTTAAAGATTTTTTTCGCTAATTGTTTCATGACTCGTTCCGGTCTATATTTTTTGGTGTTGGCTTCTGTATGAGTGGAATCAATCGTTATACCAGAAACCTTTTGTAAAATTCCTTTTTCAATGCATTGGTTTATGATTTCAATAATAATTTCATCTATGGTGAGATTGCCTTCTAATCTACTTTTACGAAATTTTGTCAAAAGACTTGGGTGAGGGAGGTCGTCTTCCGGATTGATTCCTAAAAAATACATATATGCAAGGTTTAATGAGCAATTTTCTATAACTTTCTCATCAGATAAGTCATAGAGTTTTTGTAACACCAAGATTTTAACCATAAGTTCGGGCTCTTTTGCTGGCCTTCCATATTCTTTACAGTAAGTTTTTTCAAGCATTTTATTGATAAAACTAAAATCTACTTCATCTCTTAATAATTTAAGTGTATGATTTTCAGGAATTTTATCGTATAATATGGAATAGATGCTTAATTGATTATCTTTTTCTTTAAGCATGATAGATACCCCCAGTTTGGTTTTGGTTTGTAGTATAACTTTATTATACCAAATATTGGGGGTATTTTTTTCAATTTATTATACATATAATTATT
>NZ_JAJCHL010000178.1:0-1796 GCF_020554505.1 Caldibacillus sp. 210928-DFI.2.18 | reverse complement strand
GTTGATTTTACAATTTATATTATGTATAATAGTAGTCAAGACTAATGGTTTGGGGAGATTATGATGTTCGTGAAAATTACCCCTCGAAAAAAGGGGGATAAAACTTATTATTATGCTGAATTAGTGGAGTCTTATCGGGAAAATGGGAAAACAAAACACAAGCGTCTCTTATACTTCGGTAGTGTAGATAAACAAACAGCGGAAAGACTTAAAATTGCTTTTTCAAAGGATTTTGATTCCTTTACAAATATTGATAAGGTTGATTTTAACCAGTCTGTTCCTTACGGCCACTTTTATTTGTTAGAGGCCATAAATAAGCAAATTAAATTGTTTGATTCACTTGAAGCTTCCTTTGAATCATCGGATCCACATATTACCGTTTCAACAGCGATTGAATACATAAAAGCACTTGTTTTTCAAAGGGTCTGGCAACCAAATAGTAAATTAGCTTTAAAAGAAGAGTATCCTTATACTGCTTTACCCCATTTTGTAAAGATAAAGAGCCTCGATCTTCAAACGTTATACCGGAGTTTAGAAGTGCTAGAAGAGAACTTTAGTAAAGCAGAGGAACATTTGTACCATAGTGCTGTTAAACACTATCAACAAAATAACAAAGAGCTATTCTATGACATAACCAGTAGCTATTTTGAAGGTCATAAATGCATTATCGCTAAGTATGGCTATTCACGTGATCATCGAAAAGATCGTGAACAAATTGTCATTGGTCTGGTTACGACTGCAGATGGATTTCCAATTAAATGCAATATTTATTCTGGAAACACCGCAG
Organism: Caldibacillus sp. 210928-DFI.2.18; assembly: GCF_020554505.1. Taxonomy (NCBI): domain Bacteria; kingdom Bacillati; phylum Bacillota; class Bacilli; order Caryophanales; family Bacillaceae; genus Caldibacillus; species Caldibacillus sp. 210928-DFI.2.18. Next base: position 1,009 of record NZ_JAJCHL010000178.1, on the reverse strand, counting down.
ATAAATCAACAGTGACTGAAGTAATATCTGACCTTAAGCAACGTTATCCCATTGAGGAAATTGTTTTCGTTGGCGATAGAGGAATGTTAACTGAAAATAATATTGAAACCATTAAGGAACTGAATCAAAAATATGTGATGGCCATTCCCAGAGCGTGGACCAAAAAATATTTGAAAGATGAATCTATAGACGAGAACAAAATGAGAAAGGTAAAGGGAAATCTTTATGCAAAGTTTCTTTCTGAGGAAGATGGTCAGCGGTTTTTACTATGTTTGAATACACAAAAAAGAGAAGATGATCGGAACTACCGCCTTCAGTGCATTAAATCCATTGAGAAAGAATTAGATCAATTAAATGGAAGCCTGGGGAAAAATAAACATATAAAAACACGAGATGAGGCGATGAAGCGAGCTGGAGCTATCTCGAAAAGAAATCCAGCTGGAAAATACTTTATTATTGAAACAGTAGATAACAGGAAGGCTCCACTGGGATTTAGTCTAAAGTACTCGTTGAAAACAGAAAAGGTGGCATCAGACGAGAAGTTAGATGGGACATTTGTGATTCAGACGAATGAAGATCAATATAACGATGAAAAGCTGATTAAAGTTTATAAAAATCTCAATAAGGTAGAAACAGCATTTCGTGTAATTAAACAAGATTTAGATATAAGACCCATGTTTCATTGGAAAGAAGAACGAGTCAAAGGGCATGTTTATGTTTGTGTATTAGCTCTTTTTATATTACAGGCCATTGATTATATCGCAAGTCAATCATCCCTAAATCAATCAGCACGAACAATCATTCAAAAACTTGCCAGAATTCACTTGTTAGAGATAAAATTACCAAATGGTAAAATCAAGTATTCAATAACATCAATAGATAATGAACAAAAGGAAATATTAAAAGCATATAAAATAAATAAACTAGAAATCCCCGATGTAGTGTAGAACAATTTAACAAAAATCCCTATACATCGGGGGTTTTACTATCGCTAAGGTTGAACTTGAGT
>NZ_JAJCHL010000177.1:0-1872 GCF_020554505.1 Caldibacillus sp. 210928-DFI.2.18 | reverse complement strand
TTGCGGGGCGCTCCAGTTTGTACGTCGCTAAGCGGGCGCTCTGCGCTTTTCTTAGTGGATTCAAAGTATCGTTACGTTTTAAAATACATAATTTTGCTCATAATGGAAAAGATAGGAGGGAGTATATGACAGGTTTTGTTTTCTTCGGACTTGCTTGGGCGGGATGGATTTATTCTACATTTATTATGGAAAAAACAAATCCCTATCGATTTCCAATAGCTGCATGCCTTCTTGTAGCAATCATTTTGTCTGTTTTTAAGATTCGGTTTCTCGGACTTGATATATCGTTAGCAACTTTATTTTTATTATTCATATCTTTTTTAACATTTATAAAATTACCCTTTTGGAAACTTTTATATTGTACCATCGGGATTTTTATTGTATCGAGTGCAACAGCTGTTTTTTACCTCATATCTTTATATGATCCGGTGTGGATATTTATTGATCAGCAGATATTGCTTGGTTTTCTTGGCGCTTGTTTAGCTGTTTTACTTTTTAAAGAATATAAGGCAAGAATTTTTTCAACTATTATTGGACTTATTCAAGGAGATATCCTTTATGCGATCATTTTAAAAAAATTCTCCATTGATTTTCCGATTGGCAGTTTCGCTTTTCTGGATGGTTTGACCTTGACTTGTGTTTTTATAACGATCTGGTCCGGTTTTGAATATTTACAAACGACTTTTGAACATAAAAACTTTCAGCAAAAGAAGGAGAAACAATTGTAATATGAGTGAATACGTATATCCGGTATTATTTGGAATGGCATGCGGTCTGTTTGATCGTATATTAATGTTACGAACGGATTATCGGCAATATCCTACTTATTTACATGGGAAAATTATCCATGTAGCACTAGGATTTATTGCCTCAGCTTTAGGAGCAGTAGCAGTCCCGGCTTTAATGGAAGAAAATATTACCGCGATTACGTTTTTGACGGTTGCTGCTTCTCAATTTCGGGAAGTTCGTAATATGGAAAGAAATACGTTAGCACAGCTTGATTCTTATGAATTAGTTACCCGTGGCAGCACATATATCGAGGGAATCGCAGTTGCGTTTGAAAGCCGCAATTATTTAGTTATCTTTACGGCAATGATTACAACATTGGTTTATATCGAGTTTAATATTGTTGTGGGACTGATTGCTGCGCTGATTTGCATACTTATTTCAAAAAAATTGATGGGTGGCGGGAAACTGAAAGATATTGTTGATATTGAATTTGTCAAACCGCATTTTGTTAATGAGGGACTTTATATCGATAATATTTATATTATGAATATCGGCCTTCCCCAAAGGCAGGAAGAAATATTAAAATACGGCATGGGATTTATCTTGAAGCCGAAAAACTTCGATGCTCGTTCGACGATAGCCAATTTAGGGCAACGACAAGCCATTTTACATGATGTCTCAGTAGCCTTAGGTGTTTATCGAGATTCGGGTACACCGGCTCTTGTGCCACTTGCAAAACGGGATTTGGAAGACGGACGGGTTGCCGTTTTTGTTTTACCACAAAATCGCGATATTCAAAGGGCCCTTGAAATTATCGGCAATACACCAACTTTGGAAAATGCAATAAGAATGCCGACAGAAAGAAATACGAAAGAGGAATGAATTTGGTTATGTCTATTGAAAAAATGATCCTTGCAATAATTACGACGAATCCAAAGAAAGCTCCGAGTGGAATTGCTGTATTCCATTGTGATAACCAAGAGGAAATGTATAAAATATGCTCTGTTTTAGAACCGATTTTAGATGGAATTGCCCATAAAGTAACTGATGAAATCATGATTATCGTAAAACATTAATCCAATTTGGCAAATCTTGAGTTTGACACTTGTAGAGCTCAAAAAGCTCCCGAAACGCTTATTTAGC
>NZ_JAJCHL010000176.1:0-1890 GCF_020554505.1 Caldibacillus sp. 210928-DFI.2.18 | reverse complement strand
CGAAAATCACACTTTTTTATTGTATAATTGTTGCAGTTCATAAATAAAACTGATACAATGTATATATGAACGAATACAGACGAACAAACACAACCGTATCACTAATCAACTATCATTTCGTTTTTTGTCCTCGATATAGAAGGAAAATATTCCTTCGTAGTGATGTAGAGGAGCGTTTCAAACAATTGGTACAAGAAATATGTGAAGAATTAGATATTGTCATTGTTGCTTTAGAGTGTGACAAAGACCACACACATATGTTTCTTAATGCACTACCAATGCTTAGCCCTGCTGATATTATGGCAAAAATCAAAGGAGTGACTTCTAAAAAGTTAAGAGAGGAATTTCCTCATCTTCGACATTTGCCAAGTCTATGGACACGCTCCTATTTCGTTTCTACCGCAGGGAATGTATCAAGCGAAACAATAAAGCGTTATGTCGAACAACAAAAAACAAGGGGGTGAAAATATATTGCATTTTGTAGACTTAAAAGGAAAAAGCAAGAGTCAATTAGAAGATATGCTTTTGGAAAAGCAAGACAATTTATTATTTGGGTATAAAATGATTCAACAAGGGACACCAAAATCAGCATTAGCAGAGGAAATATGGAAAACTGAACAAGAAATTTCAATCATTAAGCGCAAGCTAAAAAGGAAGTGAAACAATGTCGCAAACAGTCACTGTGAAAATCAAATTGTTACCTACGAAAAAACAGGCTTTAACTTTGACTGAAATGAGTAAAACATACATTTCAACAATCAATGACCTTGTATCTGAAATGGTAAAAGAAAAGAAAAGCACTAAGAAAACAAGTAAAAATATTGATGTTTCCTTGCCAAGTGCGGTAAAGAACCAAGCGATTAAAGATGCAAAAAGTGTTTTTAGGAAATATAAGAAAACCAATCGCTTGTCAGTTTTAAAGAAACCGATGTGTATTTGGAACAATCAAAACTACTCATTTGACTTCACTCATATCTATTTGCCTATCATGATTGATGGTAAAGCTAAGAAAACACCTATTCGTGCTTTGTTGGTTGATAAAGATAATCGAAATTTTAATTTGCTTAAACAGAAGTTAGGCACACTGCGTATCACGAAAAAGTCAAATAAATGGGTTGCACAAATTTCTGTCACCATACCCACTGTTAAAAAAACAGGAGTAAAGGTCATGGGAGTGGATTTAGGATTAAAAGTACCTGCTGTTGCTGTGACTGATGATGAAAAAGTGCGTTTCTTCGGTAACGGTAGAGAGAATAAATACAAAAAGAGAAAGTTTCGTTCTGTTCGCAAGGCATTAGGCAAAAAGAAAAAATTGAATGCTATTCGCAATTCAAAAAACAAGGAACAACGTTGGATGAAAGATAAAGACCATAAGATTAGTCGTGCGATTGTTAATTTTGCTAAAGAAAATAAAGTATCTGTCATTCGCTTAGAACGATTAGCGAACATCAGACAGACGACAAGAACAAGTCGTAAAAACGAAAAGAATTTGCACACTTGGTCATTCTATCGCCTATCTCAATTCATTGAATACAAAGCTAACTTAGAAGGTATTGAAGTCGAATATGTGAATCCTGCCTACACAAGTCAAACATGTCCTAGATGTTCTGAAAAGAACAAGGCACAAGACAGAAAATATAAGTGTAAATGCGGATTCGAGAAACATAGGGACATAGTTGGTGCTATGAATATTCGATATGCACCTGTGGTTGATGGTAACAGTCAACCAGCCTAAGATGCTATATGCACTGTCTTAGGAGGGGCAATGAGATGCCCTCACCTTGAGGACTGTTCAAAACAGAAATGGACTGCGAACGCTTAGTCACTCAAGAATCCCACCCGTTAAACCGTAAGGTTTAGGGCTTGCGACTTTAGTCGTGGGAGTCTCAA
>NZ_JAJCHL010000175.1:0-1966 GCF_020554505.1 Caldibacillus sp. 210928-DFI.2.18 | reverse complement strand
CGGGAGTTTGACACTTGTGTTATGCAAAAAATTTCCAAAAAGCCCATTAAATGGGCTTTTTTTCTATATTTTTTTGTCAAATTTATTTCATATTTTTGTAGTAATATGCACGTACTATATGTTATACTTAATAGTAGGCGGTGATTTTATGCGTGTGAAAATTTCTGAATCCAAAAATTCTAAATCCCTTTACATCATCAAGTCAGTCCGAATTAATGGAAAAAGCACTTCAAAAATTGTAGAAAAACTGGGAACACTTGAAGAAGTTACATTGAAAGCCAATGGACAGGATCCCTATGAATGGGCGAAAGCGCGGGCGAAAGAACTGACTAAACAGGCAAGCATGAAAGAACCGGATATATTGGTAAAATTTTCGCCAAACAAACAAATCAAACCCAATCAAGATGTGCTGTTTAATGGGGGCTACTTATTTCTACAACAATTGTACTATCAACTGGGCTTACATAAGATATGTGGAAAAATAAGTCAAACACACAAGTTTGAATTTGACTTAAATGCCATTCTTTCACAGCTTGTCTATTCACGTATCCTGTATCCAGGATCAAAATTACAAGCTTTTCATACAATGGAGAAGTATATCGAACAACCTAGAATTTCGCTTCATCAGTTTTACCGTGCGTTAGAGGTTATCTCGAAAGAAAATGATTTTATTCAATCCCAGCTTTACAAAAACAGTCAAGATGTTATCCAGCGCAATTCGAAAATTCTCTATTATGACTGTACCAATTTTTTCTTTGAAATTGAGCAAGAAGAGGGACTTCGGCAATATGGACATTCCAAAGAAAATCGTCCCAACCCAATTGTTCAGATGGGATTATTTATGGACGGAAACGGAATCCCCTTAGCTTTTGATCTTAACGCTGGGAATACGAATGAACAAACCACACTCAAACCATTAGAAAAGAAAATCTTGAAAGATTTTTCTGTTTCGAAGTTTGTTGTTTGTACCGATGCGGGACTATCTTCTACAGCTAATAGAAAATTCAATGATTTAAAGAATCGCGCATTTATTACAACACAATCTCTAAAAAAACTTAAGAAGTATCAGAAAGAATGGGCGCTGGAAGAGACGGGATGGAGATCGGCAGACCCTAAAAATCCAAAAATATTTACGATTCAAGAAATCAATGCAATTGGAGATAAAAATTTAATTTTCTATAAGGAACGCTGGATTAATGAAGATGGGCTGGAACAACGACTCATCGTTTCCTATTCTTTAAAATACAAAGAATATCAAGAGAAAATCCGTGGAAGACAAATCGAACGAGCAGAAAAAATGATTGCCAGTGGCCAGAAACTAAAGAAGAAGAAAAATGCCAATGATGTGAGGCGTTTCATTAAACAGACCCATGTAACGGAAAACGGAGAAATTGCCGACAAGGAAGTTTTGATGCTAGATGATTCAATCATCAAGAAGGAAGCTCAGTATGATGGTTTTTACGCAGTTTGTACAAATTTAAAAGATGACGTAAGAGCCATACTCAAAGTGAATCAAGGTAGATGGGAAATTGAGGAAACTTTTCGCATCATGAAAAGTGAATTTAGTGCGCGACCCGTTTACCTTAGCCGAGATGATCGAATCAAAGCACACTTCATCACTTGTTTCATTGCCATGACAATCTTTCGTATTTTAGAAAAACGCCTAAAGGAAAAATTTACCTATGGTGAAATCATAGACACATTACGAACCATGTCTTTTTATGAAATTCCTGGTGAAGGAATGATTCCTACCTACACTAGGACTGAGCTGACGGACAAATTACATGAACAGGCTGGTTTTCGAACGGACTTTCAAATCTTACCTACGAAAACATTAAAAAAAATTTTAAAGCAAACAAAAAGGTAAAATAGTACTACAAATTGTTAAAAATAAAAAGGCTCTCAAAACGCTGCTAAATAAGCGTTTCGGGAGCTTTTTGAGCTCTACAAGTGTCAAACTCAAGAT
>NZ_JAJCHL010000174.1:0-2031 GCF_020554505.1 Caldibacillus sp. 210928-DFI.2.18 | reverse complement strand
TTTTCACATTTTGATTAAATGGCAACAACAAAGTTTGACATCTTTTGATGAATATGCTAAAAATATGGTAACAAAATGTATAATTAAGCAATGATGGGAATTTAGTAGTTTTGCTATCCCTGTTTCGAGAGAACCGGTGGGTGGTGGAAACCGGTACAAATAGGAAAACGAATTACATCCCTGAGCATTCACTGTGAACAAGGTTTATGTGGTTCGTAGCAGTGAACGGTTGTCCGTTAGCAAAATGAGTGGAGGAAATTTTCCTCAAGTTGGGTGGTACCGCGATAGATTCGTCCCTTCGATTGATTCGGAGGGATTTTTATTTTGCCCAAATTTTCGGGTACAGGGTTCGTATTGGAAAATATTGCGACTAAGGAGTCTGAGTTTATTTTGTTAAAATTTCGGGTACAGGGCTGGGTCGGAAATGTTGCAACTAAGGAGTTCTGGTATATTTTGCATAATTTTTCGGATGTAGGGTTTGGACCGGAAAATATTGCGACCACGGAGTACAAGTTTTATTTTGCCCAATTTTTTAAAAGGACAATAGGGAAAAAATTGTGATGTGAAATGAGAGTTTTCATTTTGCTTATTATTTTGGAAAAGGAGATTGAGTGATGGACTTATTAGAGGATTTACAATACCGAGGGTTAATCAATCAGATTACAGATGAAGAAGGTTTAAAAAAATTATTAGCCGAAGAAAGTGTTAAATTGTACTGTGGATTTGACCCAACAGCAGACAGTTTGCATATTGGGCATTTGTTGCCGATTTTAATACTTCGTCGTTTTCAATTGGCCGGACATCAACCAATTGCGCTCGTCGGCGGAGCAACCGGATTAATCGGTGACCCGAGCGGTAAAAAAGCAGAACGGACACTGAATGCAAAAGAAACCGTGGAAAATTGGGTGGAAAGCATAAAAGGACAATTATCCCGTTTTCTTGATTTTGACAGCAAAGAGAACCCGGCCACCATGGCGAATAACTATGATTGGACAGGGAAGATGGATGTCATTACTTTTTTACGGGATGTTGGGAAAAATTTCGGATTAAACTACATGTTGGCAAAAGATACGGTTCAATCCCGTCTGGAAACCGGGATTTCTTTTACTGAATTTAGTTACATGATTTTGCAGTCCCTTGATTTCTTAAAATTATATGAAACAGAAAACTGCCGCCTGCAAATCGGTGGGAGCGACCAATGGGGCAATATTACAGCCGGGCTTGAATTGATTCGGAAAACACATGAAGAGGCAAAAGCATTTGGATTGACGGTTCCACTTGTAACGAAAGCGGACGGAACAAAATTTGGGAAAACAGAGGGAAATGCAGTCTGGCTTGATCCGGAAAAAACAACACCATATGAATTTTATCAATTCTGGATTAATACCGATGACCGCGATGTTGTGAATTACTTAAAATACTTTACTTTCCTCTCCCATGAAGAAATTGAGGAATTGGCAAAAGCAACAGCGGAACAACCGGAAAAACGTCTTGCCCAAAAAGCGTTAGCGGAAGATGTAACAAAACTAGTCCATGGGGAAGCGGCATTGAAACAAGCAATTCGCATTTCCAAAGCGTTGTTCAGCGGAAATATTAAAGAATTAAACGGTGCCGAAATCGAACAAGGTTTTAAAGATGTTCCTTCATTTACAAATACGGAGGCAGAAGCCAACTTGGTTGATTTACTCGTGGCGGCAAAAATTTCCCCATCGAAGCGGCAAGCCCGGGAAGATATTCAAAACGGTGCGATCTACATTAATGGTGACCGAGTAACTGATGTGCAGTATGTATTGGGTGACTCGGACAAAATTGAAGGCAAATTTACGATTATTCGTAGAGGGAAGAAGAAATATTACTTGATTATTTCGGAAAGGTAAGTAATTAAGCGTCAGGCCCATGGATTGTTTATTCCATGGACCTTTTCATATATGTTAGTAATGTGTAATTCCCAGTATTTCGGTTCGGTTTTTTGATGGTTTTGTCCAAAAGAGCACGATCGAAACCCTTCTAATGGACAATTTAGCTTATGCT
>NZ_JAJCHL010000173.1:0-2032 GCF_020554505.1 Caldibacillus sp. 210928-DFI.2.18 | reverse complement strand
AGAGCCTCTGCCAAAATAAAAAATATACCCTTGAGCGAGGCTCTGGAAAATTAATTATCTCGTTTTTTGCCTTTTCTTCCAGATTTTTAAATTTAATAAAAATAAAATGGCTATTTTTCTCCAAAAAAGGGCATACGTATCCTGCCTTCACAAAATGGGTTTTTTTCACTACCCTTTGTGGAAAGGAGACGCTGCATTTGACTTATTCACATATCCACCTGTGAATAACTTAATTCAGTCGATGGCGTGTCCATCCACAATTGGCCTTTCCTGTCTGATGATACGCCATATTTGCCATGATATGCATAGATATCATGCAACGATCCACATGCGCTTCAACTGCCTGTTTTCCACGCTTGTGAACACGACGGAGACTATATCCGTCTTTTAGAATGCCAAAGATTCGTTCGATGATCGTTCTGGCACTATATAACACTTTAAATTTCCGCCCATGTTGGGGCAACTCGACGTCTACTTGAGGCGCTTGATCAAAGTCCAGCCGAAATACTCTTCCTTGTGCTGCCCCATTACAACATTCCACGTGATTCGACAGCGGGCAGGTGAGTCCTTCTTGCCTAGCATTTGGATGAAATACAGGACAAGTGTAAATATATTGCCCCTTTTCCCGATCAGATCCTCTAAGGTCCATTTTATGTTCACTGATACAGATGGGGGTGCCGTACCGATTGATTTTTTCAATTCCCCGGGCGGAAGTTGGTTTATCTTTACGGTTCCGTGGGTTGATGGGTGCCACCAATTTCGCCTGTAATACGTCCTTTGTCACTTTTTGATTTTCCGGCGTTTGGTAGATTCCATCTGCCAAGATAAAGTCCAACTGCTCAGCCATCTCGGGGTGCTCCGCCTTAAACGTCTCCAATGTCGTTTCTAATGTTTTCCCATCAGGTGTATTTCCTTTGAATACTTCCCGCGTCAAAGGCAAGCCGGATTTCACCCCGCATACCATTGATAATTTATGCGCAATATAGGAGACTGCATTGCTTTTACGCATCACCCCTGCGTTATCATCTGTAAGGATTCTGGGGCAATCGCAATCACCTTTGCAAGAACACGTCTTCCTTGTTTTATTCAACGTTGCTTCTGCCTCTATATGTGATGTATCCACGGCGACTGCTTTCTCAAAAGTTTCAACCACGCCTTCCCTTTTATTATATTCAACCACCAATAGCCGGGCTTTTTCCCAAAGATCATTTGTTGTCATGATTTGATCAAAGCGAGCAAAGGAACGGTAGCTCGGAATTTTCTCCGTAAATCCACACATGGCGGCAAATAGCGGGTTTGATTTCACTTGTAAATAGACACTTTCAACCATCACTTCAATATATTGTAAAGAGGCCAGTTCAAAAGCACGAAAAAAGGGCATGAAAGGATGCGGTTTTCTCCCGGCAGGAGAGGAATGAAATAAGGAAGACGTAGACTTATCTTCTTCCTCCGGTATTGAAAATAGTGCTGGTTGTATTTCATTAAAATGATCATGTGCTCTTTCCTTTTTTAGGTGCAAATATAAAAAGGTGTAGTAATCTCGTTCAACCGGTTTAAAAATCTCCCATGGAAAACACATGGCCGGAATGACAAAGGGTATATCGGCATAGTCTTGCCAATTGTGGGGAATCAAATTTTGTTGTATTGATAAATCTCTGGTTTGTGTTAGAATAGAAGTAGTCATGAAATCACTCCTTGGATACTGGATATTGGGTAGTACTTATATCTTACCAAAGGAGTGACTTTCATGGCACTTTTTTTTCAAAAATAATTATGTTTTTCCATTTTACAATATTTACCAGGGGAATGAGTAGCCTAATCTATTAAAACTCGTCTAAAACCGACTGAAATGGAAAAATTCAGATATTGATAATAAGCGAATTTATCCACTGAAATTAAAACTCACCATTTTTTCTTTTATACTTGTCATAATATTCGTGCAAATACCTTTTTCTATAGTGGAATAAATCCACGATCTTTAATTGTCTGACTGCCTACTGCTTCAGGAGATACAGCATTTTGGCAAAGGCTC
>NZ_JAJCHL010000172.1:0-2092 GCF_020554505.1 Caldibacillus sp. 210928-DFI.2.18 | reverse complement strand
AGACCCTTTCTCGTCACCGTTTTGAAGTAAAAAATGCCCGATTTTGGCGACGAGAATCAATCTCGTCACCGTTTTTGGTCGAAAACCTCTCAATTTTGGCGACGAAACCTAATCTCGTCACCGTTTTGAAGTGAAAAATGCCCGATTTTGGCGACGAAACCTATTCTCGTCACCATTTTCCAGTGAAAAACGCCGATTTTGGCGACGAGACCCTTTCTCGTCGCTATTTTAAGGCAAGAAACGCATAATTTTAGCGACGAAACCTAATCTCGTCACCTTTTTGAAGTGAAAAATGCCCGCTTTTGGCGACGAGCCCCGATCTCGTCACCATTTTGAGGTAAAAAATGCCCGATTTTGGCGACGAGAATCAATCTCGTCACCATCTTGGGCCGAGAAAAGCACAACTTTGCCGACGAGTGTGCATTGCAAAACAAACTCCCATGAAATCCGTTAGAAATTCAATCATTCCACTTATAAGTCCAAAACCGTTCAGATTGCAACCATTTTAAAGCATCCGGGTCTTTTGCTTCCAATCTTTTTGCCATATTATCGTAAAAGAAAGCTGTTTGAGTTTTGTGTGCTTGGATAGCGCCCAGTTTTTCCTTAGCTGCTTGCGAGACATCATGGATAATATCCGGTTTGCCTAACTCTTCCTCACAATTATTGGAAAAAGCGACACAGTAAAGTTTGGGGCGTTCCTCTTTCGCAATGCGGCTCACAGCACGAACGACGGCCCGACCGGTTGCCTCATGATCCGGATGAACCGAATAACCCGGATAAAAAGTTATGATTAAGCTTGGGTTTAATTCGTCAATCATTTCGGAAATCAGGTCAGCCAGTTTTTCCTCATCTTCAAATTCAACGGTTTTATCACGCAAACCAAGCATTCGGAGATCTTTTACACCCATTGCTTTTGCCGAGTTTTGTAATTCGGTTTTCCTAATTTTTGGCAATGATTCCCTAGTGGCAAAGGGAGGGTTTCCAAGGTTTCGCCCCATTTCACCCAGCGTTAAACAAGCATACGTTACCGGTGTCCCTTGCTTGACAAAAGAAGCAATCGTACCTGATACGCCAAATGCTTCATCGTCCGGATGAGGGAATACGACTAGGACATGTCTTTCATTTTCAATCATCGATCATTCTCCTTTCAAGAAGTTAGAGCAGGTTAGCGTTCCCCTTCAAAAAGTCAAAACCTTTCTTTCAAAAATTTAATGCTCTTTTTTTAAAAAATCAAAATCCTTCTTTCAATAAGTTTGTACGCCTGCTTCAAAAATTTAGCGCAACATTTTTTACTCAAAAGGTGTCCGGCTAATTTCAAACGCAATCGCTAATTTTCCGGTATGGTCAAGTCCTGCCATCAACAGCCGACCTTGTTCATCTAATTCATAATGGGTCAGACCTTCCCCGTAAATCCAGCCAAGTTCCATTTTCAAACCAACTCGGAACGGCCCGTCACCAGTAATATTCCCCCGCTCATAACGAATTCGTGCATTTCGGATAAACGCACTTGCATTGAAAAAGGATGGATCATTATGGGTGGCATAAGCGCCATTTGTCGTTTCTATATGGATATAAACATCTTCATTCAAAAATTGATCGATAAGTTTTTGTACTTCCGATTTTTCAATGGCTTGCATTCCGATAAACCTCCTATAAGAACCACTATAATATATTTATTTTACAAAAAGAAGTGAAAAAAAGCATGATACATGTTTCATAGAGTCAAGTGCCGATAATGCATTTCTATAAAAATGCTCAATGATGTGCAAACGAAAACATGCGTCTGCAGTAGCAGGGCGTTTTCCCACTTTATTTAATCGCCGGGGGAGCTCATATTTTCAACAAGTTATATGACTTGTTCATCCTATCTTATTCGCTTAACGCCAAGCCCTTAAATGTCGAATCGTCTGTCAAGTCAAAACCCGTTACAGTTGCACCGGTCAACTGAATAGGCTGCCGATATCGAGTTGGTTATCAAGTAAAAACACTTGCTCTCTATTAGAATTCCCTGTAGTGTTCGGATCGGTTGTCAGTTGAACCGGTCAACTGAATAGGCTGCCGATATCGAGTTGGTTATCAAGTAAAAACACTT
>NZ_JAJCHL010000171.1:0-2108 GCF_020554505.1 Caldibacillus sp. 210928-DFI.2.18 | reverse complement strand
TCTATTTCATCTATTTTATGATGCATCTCTTGTTGAACCCGTTTCATTTCTTTTTGCTCCTGAAGTATTCCTTCAAAAGCTTGTTTCATTTCTTTTTGCTCTTGAAGCATTCCTGCAAAAGCTTGTTTCATTTCTTTTTGTTCCTGATGCATTCCTTCCAGATCTGGTTTCATTTCTTTTTGCTCTACCTGGATTGCAGCTACCATGGTAATTAATTGGGATAGCATGTCTTCAATATTATTGTTTTTACTCATCATCATTCAACTCCTACTTAATTATTATATACAAAACGAGTCATCTTTGAAATCCATTTTAATCATTTCCAATTTATTCTGAGATGGTGATAGTCTTCTAATTGTTTGGGGAAAACCGATATGATAACGGGGATGGAAAAGCTAATACATTGATTCGACAAACTTTGAAAAAATCCTTCTAACATACTATAAAAAACGAATTGCTGGAATGAAGGCAAAAAAATCTCCCAAAAAATTATAAAACGTTCCACCTTGCTCTCCACATGTGTACCATCTATCAAAATCAAATTAAGAGTATAACCCTACTGCACAGATTAAAGGTAAATACTCTTTATCTGCATTTGAACGGATTGGGAACAGGCTTCGGGGTTTACATTTTCCATTAAGGGATTGACATTCAACTGTTCGTCAATCATTTCTATTGCTTATTCATCATACTTATTGCCCCGCTATAAATAGATTTGGGACGTTGTCAGGTTCATCGGCCCGTTAATTATCATTGGGCCAAAAGACCTGTCCCTCCGTCCCTATTCCCATCTGAGCAGTTCTATAACCTTTTTCTCATCCGCATGCTTCTCCTTTAAAAAAACATTCGGTATTCCGGCTGCATATCCTCTTAGGTTTTCTTTCCCAAAAATATCAATGGCTCTCTTAACAACTGTCGAGAAACCACTTTCCGGATAGTTTTCTGTATAATTTTCCAATTCATCGCCTTTAAGCCATTTATCCTCAGCTTCCGCATCTTTTCCAACGACTACTGATACTTTTGGTGATTCTATTCCCATTCTTTTTCGGGAGGCAAGGATGCTCCGATAGATAAAGTCATCTTCCGGCAGCGAATATCCGAAAAAGATAATATGTTTCGCCTTTTCTATGGCAACTTTCATATCTCGCTGGATTTCCTCAATAAAAGGAGGATGTTGACCTTTAAAATTTGTTTGCATAATGATTGCAGAATGGTGAGCTTCTGTAATTTCTCCACAATGAGTGCATTGAATCGCATCATATTTTCCCTCCTCGTATGCTCTCATTTCTTCCTCTGAACGAGCCATATCCGGATAGGCTAAGGATTTAATAATTTGAGGGGGAAATAAGTCTGGTGAGTCCAGTTTCCATTTGCTTCCTAAATAAAACGTCAACTTGCCACAATTCGGGCATTCCCTGAAACCATGGCAACCATGCGGAAAATAAAACTTACCCACTCGAACTCTTCTCGATGTTACATGCTCAGGATCATTTAATCTTTGTACGGCTGTTTCATTCATTGGAAACCAATGAGAAGGATTATCTCCATCAATTTTCCGGACTGCCATAAAATGTGCCAAATCGTGAAATAATTTCATTGGTGCAGGCGGATTCCCAATATGCGGCACTTCTCCGGAGTTATTTTTTTCACGATGTGCATTAAAAAGCAGCCAAAGAAAAATTGGATCCCAGTTCATGGAAATAACGGCATAACTAAACATATAAAACCGTCTACTGTCAATAGGATATTTTTCTACTCGCTCGATACCTTCCTCTTGCATAAGTTTAGCCAAAATACGAGCAAATCCATAATATTGCTCGTATGTTGACATATTATTATTGATTAAATTACGATACCCTTCTGCATGGATTAAAGATGTGAGCATGTTTAAGGTATTTCGTGCCGGTAGTAATCGTTCAGGTCGAATAAATTCTGCATCAACATACAATCCAGTTCCGGATTGAATATTCATATCAATTAGATTATATAACCCACATTTCGCACGTCTTAAGTAAAATTCATCGTAATTTTTGAATGAACTTTATCTAAATGACTCGATGGGGTGATTTCTTTATTTTTCGATGGATTTTCGACAAATTTCTATTGAA
>NZ_JAJCHL010000170.1:0-2178 GCF_020554505.1 Caldibacillus sp. 210928-DFI.2.18 | reverse complement strand
GAAAAAGGAATTGAAAAAGGAATTGAACTGGGGCAAGCAAAAGCATTATCTAAAATCGCTCTTCAACAGCTGACAGAAAAATTTGGTGTATTGCCGAGAGAACTGACAGAAAAAATTTCAAAACTGGATGTCATAAGCTTGGAATTAATACTAAGTAATATTTTTAATTATACTAGTTTGGACGATGTTAGAAAGTTTATTTCTTAATTGCTAGTCACATCAACCCCCAGTTCAGTGAATATAGACTGGGGTTCCTTCTTTAATTTTGGCATTTGCCTATCATGACTCCCCGTTTAGGCTTCCTTCAAGGTGTATTCGCGATAGTCTACCACTTACCGGGATAGACACCGTTTTAGTCTTCTCTTTTCTCTTCCGTATTGTTCTCCTCCAAAGGCTCCACTGCGAATTCAGTACTGAAAGATGGTGGGATTTTTGCAATAGCTTGCCCGCGTGCCCGAGCCTTTAATTGAAAACTAAGTCCTAAATATATAAGTGAAAACATTGCAACCATAGCTAATCCGGCAAATAACCCAACACCCTGACCAGGAATTAAAGGCATGCATACAAGCACTACAATCATACTGATCAAGGTAATCCACGACGTATACGGAAAACCCCGCATTTGGCAAATACCATCCGGTGGACACCCATTTCTTTGTCGAAAACGGATATGGGTAGCCATAATAATCACATATGTAAAAATTAAGGAAAAGCCACCTGTTGAAATTAAAACTAAGTATACCCGCGGGAACAAAAGACCAAAACTGAGTCCGACAAGCATGGTCATTCCGGAGAATAAAATACCCCGGTAAGGAACGTCTTTTGTATCTTTTAACCATCTCGGTGCATACCCTTCATCAGTTAAAGACCTGATCATTCTACCTAAACCAAATATTGCCGCCATCATCGCTGAAAGGATAGCTGATATTAACACAAGATTCAATACCGACCCTGCCCAAGTAATTCCCCATCTGTCCAATGAAGCAACAATGGGACTCACATTTTCATTCAGAGCTGAAGTCGGGATTAGTGGCAGTATTACAGCAGCATAAACGACATATAGTCCTACAAGACTAAATACCGTGTAGCGAATCGCTTTTGGAATGGTTTCCCTTGGATTCTCTGCCTCAGAAGCAGCTAAACCGATTACCTCAAACCCAGCATAAGCAAAAATGACCAATAACATACTACCTGCAATTCCGCTAATTCCGCCTGCCATAAAAGGCTCGTTTGCCAATTCACCAAGACCGATAGGATTTGCTCTCGGAAGTACTCCAAATATTAAAACCAATGCAGTCAAAATAAAGAAAATAATCATAAATATTTTTACACTTGATAAGAAGCTTTCAATTTTCCCCAGTTTTTCGACACCAAGGAGATTGAGTAGAGTAACGCCAACGATAATCAAACTTCCCATAATTGGAATTGATACATTTGGGAACCATTCCCGTAATAAGATCGATATGGCTGTCGCTTCACTGGACATTGATAGGACGATTCCGGTCCAATATATCCAGCCCACGATAAACCCCATTCCTTGCCCGAGTTCTTTTGCCGCAAAAGTACTAAAAGATCCTTTTTCCGGGTTGGCGACCGTCATTTCAGATAAAGCATATAGAATAAAATAAACTAATATTCCCGATAAAATAAATGAAATAATAATCGAGGGGCCGGCTGCATTCATTGCTACTGATAAACCAAGGAAAAAAGAACCCCCGATCACACTTCCTAATGACATTAAAGCTAATTGCCATGCTGAAAGTCCTTTACTTGTTTTTTGCATAAATCAATCACCCATTTTTTATTTTTTCTTACTTATTATTTTCATTTTGGGAGAAATGATTCGTCGGCAAAATGGGGTGTTTCTCCCTTCAAATTGGCAACGAGATCAGGCTTCGTCGTCAAAAATACGACTTTCTCACACAAAAACAGCGACGTGATTAGGTCTCGTCGCCAAAAAATGGGGTTTCTCGGCTCAAAATGACGACGAGAACGGGGCTCGTCGCCAAAAAATCGAGTTTTTCACCCCAAAATGGTGACGAGATCAGGTCTCGTCGCCAAAAAATCGAGTTTTCTGCCCAAAAATAGCGACGAGATTAGATCTCGTGGCCAAAAAATGGGAGTTCCCGGCTCAAAATGGTGACGAGATTAAGTCTCGTCGCCAAAAACATGACTTTC
>NZ_JAJCHL010000017.1:0-48271 GCF_020554505.1 Caldibacillus sp. 210928-DFI.2.18 | reverse complement strand
ATTGACCACTCATTTTGTCCATGAGCGCCGTTCTATTGGACATTTTTTGCAGATTGACCACTCATTTTGTCCGTGAGAACCGTTCTATTGGACAATTTTTGCAGATTTCCTCCTCATTTTGTCCATGAGCGCCGTTCTATTGGACATTTTTTGCTGATCGACTCCTCATTTTGTCCATGAGAACCGTTCTATTGGACATTTTTTGCTGATTGCCTCTTCATTTTGTCCATGAGAACCGTTCTATTGGACATTTTTTGCATATTGACCACTCATTTTGTCCATGAGAACCGTTCTATTGGACATTTTTTGCAGATTGCCTCTTCATTTTGTCCGCGAGAGTCGCTCTATTGGACAGTTTCCTCTAATTGTTTCACTACTTGTCCGTGAAAGTCGTTCGAGTCCACTGAAAAAGTGCTAAATCTTACCGAACACCTATACAAATGTATATTATAATCAATTTTCTATATATTGTGGTAGCAACTTTATTTCAAATAGTTTTTCAGTGGAAGAATCCATTTACAGTAATTTTATAATAAAGTAAAATTAGTGTATTACTCCAATGATTAGATTAGGGTTACCAAAATAAAAGAGAGTAAAAAGATATGTGTATAAATATTTAATGGCAGGAGCTGATGCAAATGATTCTAGGATCTATTGAAGCAGGCGGAACAAAGTTTGTTTGTGGCATTGGGAATGAACAAGGAGAAGTATTGGAGCGGATATCGATTCCGACAAAAACACCGGATGAAACCATTCCTGAAGTAATCGAATTTTTTAAAAAACGAAAAGTGGAGGCCATCGGAATTGGCACGTTTGGTCCTATTGATGTGAAAAAATCGAGTCCAACCTATGGTCATGTTTTAAATACACCGAAACTGGCTTGGCAAAATTATCCGTTTTTCCAGACTGTGTTGGACGAATTACAAGTGCCGACCGGTTTTACGACAGATGTCAACGCGGCGGCACTTGGTGAATATCAATTTGGCGCTGCAAAAGGGCTAGACAGTTGTCTCTATATTACCGTAGGCACCGGAATTGGAGCGGGAGCAGTCGTGAACGGCGAGTTGCTTGAAGGATTGTCACATCCGGAAATGGGTCATATCATTGTCAGACGTCATCCGGATGATCACTTTGAAGGGAATTGTCCATTCCACAAAGATTGTTTTGAAGGCTTGGCAGCAGGCCCGGCGATTGAAAAAAGATGGGGGAAAAAGGGTATCGAATTGACTGACCGAAAAGAAGTTTGGGAAATGGAAGCTTATTATATCGCACAAGCTTTAGTCCAGTATATTATGATTCTTGTTCCAGAAAGAATTGTAATCGGGGGCGGTGTTGCTCACCAAGAATCCATTTTCCCACTGGTTCGAGAAAATGTAAAATCATTGTTAAATGGTTATTTCACCCATCAAGAGTTAAACGAAAACATTGCCGATTATATTGTCGCACCAGGTTTAAAAGATAATGCCGGATTGGTTGGGGGATTGGTGTTGGCAAGACATGCACTGGAAGAAGAGGAATAGAGGCTAATTATAAACGGATATGGATATATTGTTTTTTCATTAATATGTTTTGTCACTTACTCATTGGGTTTCCCTGTCATATTCTCTAATCATATTGAAAGCAACGAGATAACGAAATGTGATCGGATGGACTTTGTACTTTGACGATAAATATGCAGAAGTCGATGCCTGAGATAAGGGAAAAGGTATTAATAAAGACATCCTATCTTCTCCTCGTATTCTATTTTTTATTTATATTAAAAGGTAAGATTATCATTTTTCTTTCTTGATTCTTAAAAGGTTCTTAAGAATTCAACGTGAAAAATCCCTATGGGGGATGTGATCGGTTTGATTGGCCGATATTCTTTCCATAAGCTACTCCTCCATATCATAACAACGCCGACACATGACCATAAAACAAAGTTGACAATTTAACTTTATAATAATCGCCGGTATATAAACGCTCCTAGACTTGTGTTTTTTTTTGCCTAAAAGATAGGAATTAATGAGAAAGAATTTAACTGCAATCAAGTCATAAATTAATTTGGAACACCGACTTTTTACACTTAAGCGTGCAATGAATAAACTTATATTTATCTCGTGACCAAAAATTTGTCTTTGTCTTGTCAAAAAAACCGTAAAAAATTATTGACATAAATGAATAATTGCTTATAATAAAAAATATCAACAATCATTAATTATTAAACAACTAGTGAAAAACCATGACGGGGAAAAGTAGGATTTAGTTATTTTTTACAGAGAGCTTCGGTAGCTGAAAAGGAGCAAAAATACGAATCTGAACAATGGCCCCTGAGTTGCGTGCTGAACATAGTGCTTGCTATTAGTAGGTTCCGCCGAGCTGGTACTCGTTACAAATACCTCGGTATTAAGGCAATTTGCCGGCGTACTGACTGAGGCTGTATTGTGCGAGCATACAGTGAAATAAGGTGGTACCACGTGAATACAAACCACGTCCTTATCATAATTGATAATGACGTGGTTTTTTTATGCAAAAAATATCTTTATTGCTTTATCGATCGCGATCGCATGTAAATATTAGCTAATATTAAATAACAATTTTTGGTGCACCGTAAAGTTAAGAAAAAAAATCAATTTGGAGGAAATACAAATGACTGATTGTTTAGTGATTCAAACCGATTTTGGCCTAAGTGATGGTGCAGTTGCTGCGATGTATGGTGTAGCTTTAAATGTAGACAGAGCTTTGAAAATATACGATTTAACTCACGAGATCCCGCAGTACAATATTTGGGAAGCATCCTATCGATTATTTCAAACGATTACGTACTGGCCGGAAAATACCGTGTTCATTTCCGTTGTCGATCCGGGTGTCGGCTCGGAGCGGAAAAGTATTGTGGCAAAAACAGCGACCAACCATTATATTGTTACACCGGATAATGGGACGATTACCCATATTCAAAAATATATCGGCATCGAGGAAGTAAGGGAAATTGATGAACATGTCAATCGCTTGCCAAATTCCGGTCATTCTTATACATTTCATGGCAGGGATGTGTATGCCTATACCGGTGCACGATTGGCTTCCGGAAAGATTCGTTTCCAAGAAGTTGGTCCGGCTCTCTCTACTGAATCCGTCGTTAAACTACCATTAACGGAGGCGGTCCTCGAAAACGGAACAATTAAAGGAAATATCGACGTTCTTGATGTTCGCTTCGGTAATCTTTGGACAAATATTGATCGTACCCTATTTTTACAATTTGATGTAAAATATGGAGATACATTTGAAGTCACCATTGAAAATTCAACAAGGCATGTCTATAAAAATATCATGACATTTGGCCGTTCCTTTGCCGACAGCCATTTAGGCGAGCCACTCCTTTATATCAACTCCTTAGATAAAATCGGCGTCGCCATCAATCAAGGTTCCTTTGCCAAGGCTTATCATATTGAAGCCGGACTAAAATGGAAAATTACAATCCGAAAAGTGGTGGATATTAGTTATAATTGATTTTTCCTTTGGCCGGTTTCAATATACCAAACTTTAAAAAAATCTATCAATAAGGGAGAGGTATTCATGAACAAAAATACATTATCTGTTCGTACGATTGTTGCAATCGGGATTGGAGCAGCTGTTTTTGTTATTTTGGGAAGATTTGCTTCGATTCCAACCGGGATTCCAAATTCTAATATTGAGGTGACGTATGCCTTTTTAGCACTAATGGCAGTGATTTTCGGACCGATTGCCGGCGGACTCATCGGCTTAATCGGTCACGCATTGAAAGACTTAATCTTCTACGGTTCCATTTGGTGGAGCTGGGTTGTTGTCAGTATGTTTGTTGGGTTTTTATTTGGATTAATTTCGAAAAAACTGGATATTGAATCCGGTGAATTTGGGAGACAAAAAATCATTACGTTTAATTTGGTTCAGGTTGGCGCACAAGCACTGGGCTGGTTCCTGTTGGCGCCGGTTCTGGATATTGTTATTTACGCGGAACCAACTAGTAAAGTGTTTATCCAAGGGCTCGGTGTTGGCATTTCCAACATGGTCACAGTCGGGATTCTTGGTACATTATTGCTTACTCTTTATGCAAAAACCCGGACGAAAACGGGGAGCTTGGATCGAGAATAACCAGATCAAAAACAGGAAGCTTGGATCGAGAAAAATTTTTAGAAATATCGGCATCAGCAAATGCAACAATAAAATGTATGCAGGAGATTGACAATGAAAAAACCAGTCATAGAGTTTCAAAATTATCATTTCAAATATGATAGTCAAAAACAACCAACACTAAAAAATATTAATCTCACCATCTATGAAGGGGAGAAGGTTTTAATTGTCGGTCCATCCGGATCAGGGAAAAGCACCATTGGTCATTGTATCAATGGGCTTATTCCGTTTTCATATAAAGGGGAAATCCAAGGCAGTTTAAAAATTATGGGAAAAGAAGCAAGCGACTTGGACATTTTTTCCATATCAAAAATGGTTGGAACGGTTTTACAAGATCCGGACGGGCAGTTCATCGGATTATCTGTCGGAGAAGACATTGCTTTTGCCCTTGAAAATGATTGTACGCCGCAGCCGGAGATGGTTAAAACTGTAAAAGAAGTGGCGGCCATGGTGGATATGGGTGCATTTCTGGATGCGTCCGTTCACCATTTATCAGGCGGACAAAAGCAGCGGGTTTCTTTAGCCGGTGTCATGGTCGATAATGTCAATATCCTTCTTTTTGATGAACCCCTAGCGAATTTAGACCCGGCAACCGGAAAGCATGCCATTCATCTGATTGACCAAATTCAAAAGGAAACGACTACAACGGTGGTTATTATTGAACACCGCTTGGAAGATGTCCTGTACCGTCATGTTGATCGAATCATTGTTGTGGATGACGGAGAGATTTTGGCAGATCAGAACCCAAATGAATTATTTTCTACGGATATCTTGGAAAAAGTAAAAATTCGTGAACCGCTTTATCTTAAGGCGATAAAGTATGCAGGCGGGGCCATTACAAAGGATTTGGAGCCGGCTGATTTTTCACGTTTTCGGGCGGAGACGTTCCGCGAGCAGCTGCGAAAATGGTATGAAGAAGTGACATTGAATGAAGAGCCGCCGGAAGCTGAGCCGATTCTTGAATTAAACCGGGTTTCATTTGGCTATACACCAAAAAAAGAAACGGTTCACGATGTATCTTTTACAATAAATAAGGGGGAAATGGTTAGTATTGTCGGCAAAAACGGTGCGGGAAAATCAACTATTTCGAAATTGATTTGCGGCTTTGAAACACCAAATGCCGGAAAAATTATTTTCTCAGGTCAAGATATTACCAATGAATCGATAACAGAACGATCTTTAAAGATTGGTATGGTTTTGCAAAATCCAAACCATATGATCTCCAAACATATGATTTTCGATGAGGTGGCACTGGGGCTTGTTGCCAGAGGTGTACTGGAAGCTGAGATACGTGAGCGGGTGGAGGAAACGCTGAAAATATGCGGACTGTACCCGTTTCGTAATTGGCCGATTTCTGCTCTCAGTTTTGGCCAAAAAAAGCGAGTAACCATCGCATCGATTTTGGTGTTGCAGCCGGAGTTGATTATTTTGGATGAACCGACAGCGGGCCAAGATTTCCGCCATTATACCGATATTATGGAGTTTTTAATGGAACTCAATCGAAACGGACTCACGATTTTATTGATAACCCATGACATGCATTTAATGCTGGAATATACGGATCGGGCCATCGTTTTGTGTGACGGAAGAAAAATCGCCGATGATCAAAGTGTCCGGATTTTATCTGATCCGCAATTAATTGAACAGGCAAACTTGAAAGAAACATCACTTTTTGAATTGGCGACAAAAACCGGTTTTACAGATCCGATAAAATTTGTGGAACGATTTATTGCTTATGATCGGGAGGGACGAAACCATGGCAAATGAAATGCTTAGCTATATTGACCGAACTTCCCCGATTCATCGCTTGACAGGTGCGACGAAATTAGTTTGTTTTATCCTATGGTCAACGGCGGCCATGTTGACCTATGACACCCGGATTCTTTTGTTTTTATTTATTGCGAGTTTAGTTATTTTTTACGTTTCTAAAATTCGGTTGCGAGATATTTTATTTGTGTTAATTTTTATTCTCGTATTCTTACTGATTAATAATATCGCTATTTATCTTTTTTCACCGCAAGAAGGGGTTAAAATTTACGGGACAAGTCATGTGTTGGTTGAATTTGCCGGTAGATACAATATGACGTTGGAGCAACTGTTTTACCAACTGAATATTACATTAAAATATTTGACTGTTATACCGGCGGCGCTATTGTTTATTGTAACAACACACCCAAGTGAATTTGCCGCTTCTTTAAATCGGATTGGTGTAAGCTACCGGATTGCTTACGCTGTATCCCTTGCTTTACGCTATATTCCCGATGTTCAGCGGGATTTCCGTAATATCGCCAAAGCACAACAAGCCCGCGGACTTGATATGTCAAAAAATGAGAAATTCCTTAAGCGGGTAAAGAACGCATCAGCCGTCTTGGCACCATTAATTTTGTCAAGTCTTGAAAAAATTGAAATAATCAGTAATGCAATGGAACTGCGTGGATTCGGGAAAAAGAAAAAAAGAACGTGGTACAATGCCCGCCCTTTTCAGAAACGGGATTACACAGCAATTATTTTGTTCGTTTTGCTGCTAATTGCAACCTTACTGATTACCTACCATGACGGCAGCCGGTTTTACAATCCGTTTAGTTAAAGTAATTGTATTTTTGGGATGAAAATCTATGACAAGCTTTCGAATCTAGTTTGGATTGATAAGGCAATCTATAAAATTACAACCCCGGGGTGTTAACTCGCTACCCCGGCCCCGGGTTGCAATTTTTTCTTACAATGCCAAAGATTAAAAATGCCCCAAACAGCAATCAACCCGAGATAAAAACTTTATATAAATCTCCCAACCGTTCGAGCCGCTACAGTTCCCGCTCCAACCGCTCGCTCTGCTATTTCGAGTGCCTGTGCAAGATCAGCAACCAAATCCTCACAATCTTCCAATCCTACCGAAAGTCGTAACAAACCGTCAGTAATCCCGCGTTTTTCCCGTTCTTCTTGGTCCATCGCCGCATGGGACATCGTCGCCGGGTAAGAAAGAATCGATTCGACCGCTCCTAAGCTAACAGCAAATACCGGGATTTCAAGGTTCTCCACAAAAGCCTTGGCAATGTCTTTGTTAGGCAATCTGAATGACAATACAGCTCCGGCACTATCCGCCTGCCCCAAATGAATTTCATGTCCCGCATGTGTGGCAAGTCCCGGGTAAAACACTTCTTCCACGAGCGGATGATTTTGCAAAAACTCAGCAATTACCTGTGCTGATTCTGAAGACTGTTTCATCCGCACGCTCAAAGTTTTCATGCCCCTGAGCAAAGCCCAACAATCCGGAATCCCTAAAACGGCACCAAATGAATTTTGAATAAAATACAATTGATCAGCCAATGCTTTATCTTTTACCACCGCCAAGCCTGCAACAACATCACTATGCCCGGCTAAAAATTTTGTGGCACTGTGTAAGACAATGTCCGCACCTAATTCAAGCGGCCTTTGATGAAGGGGTGTCATGAATGTATTGTCGATATATACAAGACAATTGTGGGCTTTTGCTAATTTGACAACACCTCTAATATCTGTAATATGGAGTAACGGATTGGACGGGGTTTCCACATAGACAACTTTCGTATTGGGCCGAAAAGCGCCGGCCACTGCATCTAAATCCGTCATATCAACAAAAGTATGTTGAATTTGAAATTTCGTTAGTACTTTTGTGACCATGCGAAACGTTCCGCCATACACATCTTCGGAAATGATGACATGATCCCCGGATGATAGCAGCATGAAGGCAGAGGAAATAGCGGCCATTCCGGATGCAAAGGCAAAACCTTGAACACCGCCTTCCAGTTCGGCAATGGTATCTTCCAACACTTTTCGGGTTGGATTTCCTGAACGGGTATAGTCAAAAGGACCAAACGAATCGAATTGTTCTTGATGAAAAGTGGAAGAATAGTAGACAGGTGGATTTACTGCTCCTGTTTTGCCATCAATATAACGATCTTGGGAAATTAGTTTTGTTTCAAATCCATAATTTTTTTTGTTCATCGTTCACTTGCCCCCTTACGTAATGCCACCAATGCATTTTCCAAATCCGCCTTCAAATCTTCAATATGTTCAATACCGACCGAAAACCGTAATAAGCGATTATCGACACCGTTTTTTATCCGGGTTTGTAGCGGAATATCGGCATGGGTTTGGGTAGCCGGATAGGTAATAAAACTTTCAACCCCACCGAGACTTTCGGCAAAGGTAATCAATTTCAAACTTCTTAAAAAGGGGTCAACCCATTCTTCTTTTGCCAATCGAAACGACACCATGCCACCTCTATTTGGGTAGAGAACATCGGTCACTTCAGGTCTGTTATTTAAAAATTCGACTACCTGTTTTGCATTGTTTTGATGTGCTTCCATACGTAAAGCTAAGGTTTTTAAGCCGCGAATTAACAGCCAACTGTCAAGAGGGGATAAAACCGCGCCGGCCGCATTATGATTTGTCGCAAGCTGTTCACAAATTTCCTGTCCCTTTGCAACAACAAATCCGGCCAGGACATCATTATGACCGCCAATATATTTTGTCGCACTATGAATGACAATGTCGGCCCCATCCACAATCGGTTTTTGCAAATAGGGGGTTAGAAAGGTGTTATCCACAATGAAAAGCAAGTGATGTTTTTTGGCAATGTGGGCAACTTTTTCAATATCTGTTTCAATCATTAACGGATTTGTTGGTGTTTCTATGTAAATCGCTTTTGTTTTTTCTGTGATTGCATCTTCCAACCCGTTGTAATCATTCACTTTCACATAGCTGGTTTTGATTCCATACGATTTTTCGTATTGATTGAACAATCGGTAAGTTCCGCCGTATAGGTCATTAAAGCTAAGAAGTTCATCATCTTTTTGAAAAAGGGAGAGGACGAGCTGAATAGCCGCCATCCCCGAACTACAGGCAAAAGCCTGATCTCCTTCTTCTAATTTTGCAAAACTCTCCTCTAATAAGGCACGTGTTGGATTTTTTGTCCGTGTATAATCATACCCTGTGGATAAACCAATTCCTTCATGACGATAGGCTGTGGATAAATAGATGGGTGGATTAACAGCCCCGGTTGTATGTTCACTTCGATTTCCGATTTGTACTAATTTTGTTTGAATATGTTGATTTGCCAAGCTTGATTCCTCCTCGTATCCCTACATTTTTGGAAAATAAAAAGGACTTCTATAAGAAGAAGCCCCGATGATTGTAAAGTTTCTTCTTATCTTTCAGGTATTTCACCTGCTGGAATTAGCACCGTGGTCAAAAAATGACTGGTTGCTGAGGCGTCATCGGGCCAGTCCCTCAACCTCTCTTGATAAGATTGCAATATTCAGTTCCATAAATGATTTTATTTATTCTAATTTACAATAACTTTTTAAAATAATCAAGGGAAAAATCATAGCATGCACATAATTTATATGGGAATAGTTCATTAATAATATACGTATCTATAGGAAACCAACGTGGCGGCCCTTATGGACAGAATGGTGCTCCTTTGTTAAAAAACTGTCTAATAGACTGCCCCTTATGGACAGTTTCATACTCGTTTTTTGGAAAAAAGTCCAATAGAACGGCTATCATGGACAGTTTGAAGCGCATATTCCACAAAAGTGTCTAATAAAGTAAGTTTTATGGACAGAATGGTGCTCCTTTTTTAAAAAATATCCAATAAACCGACCCTCATGGACAGTTTGGCGCATCTCTAAATTTACCGTTTATGAAAGTACAAACTTTTCTAAAGCATAGGCCACGCCATCATCATCATTCGTTTTTGTTTCAAAATTCGCATGACTTTTTACAAAATCAGTGGCATTCCCCATAGCAATGCTTGTTCCGGCAGCTTTGAACATCGATAAGTCATTCAGATTATCCCCGATTGCGACAGTATCTGCTTGTGGAATTTGAAAGTAATTTGCGAGGAAAAGAAGGGCATTTCCTTTACTTACCTGTTTATTTCCTACCTCAACGGTTAAATGGCTGCCGTTTGTGATTGAAATATCATCACGTTCAGAAAGCCGCTGTTGCAAATGATTTAGTTTTTTCTCATCCAAACTGACAGTATACATTTTATACGGATCTAACATTGAAAAATTTAGCTCACTAAAATCTGAGACAGTTAATAAATGATTTTGGTCATTTTGAACTTGAACCATTTGTTCAACCATTGGTCCGAAAACAGGGTCATCTTTTAACCGATTCAGTTCCGCATACAAATATTCTTTTCGTGTTTTATCAATGAAAATACCTTTATTTGTATAAATTTCATAATATAATTGAAAATCATTAAATATGTCCATAATTTTTTTCAATATATGTACAGGGATTGTTAGTGTTTGTAAGATTTTGTTATGAAAAACAACAGCTCCGTTTCCGGCAATAATAGGTGCTTCGAGGTTTATCTTTTTTATAATTTCTTGAATATCGTGTAAGGCGCGGCCTGAACAAAAGGTAACGATATGACCCTGTCTTTGAGCTTTTAAAATAGCATGACAATTGTTTTCGCTGATTGTATGATTGTTAGAAAAAAGGGTACCATCCATATCGATTGCAATAAGTTTCATCGTGTTCCTCCTTGCATCCTTTTTCGAATTAATAAAACAGCTGCCACCTTTATTTTACCATACTATTTGTCGTTTTTTCCGTTTCTATCTTCAGTCCACGACACAACATAATAAGTTATCCACATTTTTTAAAAAAATAAGCAAATTTGGTTGTTTTTGACCTTTAATGTGGATAAATTCAAATGGAAAATTCTACTAATTGTGGATAAGTCGTATTTCCACAATACTACCAGAGATTAATAAATTTACTCCTCATAGCTGTTCTATCTTTCACTCTTTCCACTTCTAGCCTTAAATATGTTATTATGAAATTAATCACAATGATATAATGGAGGTATTTTTATGATTCGTTTTGGAATTATCGGAACCAATTGGATTACCGAAAAATTTATTGATGCAGCTTCTAATATAGAGGATTTTTCGCTTGTAGCTGTATATTCACGTACCGAAGAGAGGGCAAAAGCGTTTGCAGCAAAATTTGACGTAACCAATATTTTTACCGATTTAGAAACAATGGCAAAGAGTGATGTCCTTGATGCAGTTTATATTGCCAGTCCAAACTCACTTCACGCAGAACAATCGATTCTATTTTTGCAACATGGAAAACATGTCATTTGTGAAAAGCCACTCGCTTCCAATGTAAAAGAAGCAGAAGCAATCGTTCAGACGGCAAAAGCCCATGGTGTGGTTTTCATGGAGGCGTTAAAAACAACTTTTGTCCCAAGTTTTGTAAGTATCAAAGAAAATTTACATAAAATCGGTACGGTACGCCGTTACTTTGCAAATTTTTGCCAGTATTCATCACGTTATGATAAATATAAAGAGGGAATTGTGCTAAATGCTTTTAATCCGGCTTTTTCCAATGGCTCATTAATGGACATTGGCGTGTATTGCATTTATCCGATGGTAGCGTTGTTTGGCGAACCAACGGATCTGCGTGCTAATGCATATATGCTCGAATCCGGTGTCGATGGGGAGGGAACGGTCATTTTCTCCTATCCGGAAATGGAAGGGGTTGTCTCTTTCTCAAAAATTTCCAACTCATTCATTCCATCTGAGATTCAAGGGGAAAAAGGAACCATTGTTATTGATAAAATTTCAACGCCATCAAAAGTTGAGATTCATTATAACGATGGAACCGTTGAAGATATTAGCCGCCCACAAGTCGAAAATACCATGTATTATGAAGCAAAGGAATTTATTGAGCTCATTAAAGAAAACAAGACGGAATCGCAAATCAATACATATGCCAATTCTTTGACTACAAGCAAATTGATGGAACGGGCAAGGAAGCAAATCGGCTTAGTCTTTCCGGCTGACCGGAATTAAGAGGAATTTTCTCGGATTAGCCTAGAATTCCGTTTGTTAAATGAAAACATCATATGCAGGGAATCATTGAATGGATCCCCTGCTTTGAAATATATTTGTATATGGGACATTTTCCTTGATAAGTATTTGTGGAATCCTCTTGAAATGGTCTTGGACACCCCATTCTAAGATATTTCACACTTTTTATCATGGCTTCAAGCATTGAGAAATTTAGGATTCAAGGACGGGCTAAATGTCATAAACTAATCTTTCTAGTATATGGTTTTTTTGTGTTCTGTCGTTGAAATATAGTTCTGTCTCATTTCATAAATGACATTATCTTGGATCTTTTTTAAGTTGTCTAACGTTGAATGGTGATCGCTTAGCCATACTTTATGATTTGATACTAATTTTTCACTAAAATTGCGAGCCCATCGTGCATTTGCTTTTGTCAAAAATAGTCCCTTTAATGAGGGACTATTGTGTATATCTAAAGGTCAACGAATGGAATGAAAAGCCCAAATTAAGGTCATGGTTATCGGTTTTCGCCCATTTTCCACCCAACTATTTGTTAAGTTTTTAACGTGTCAATCAGGGATGTGAATGAAATTGTGTTCTATCTGATTTCTGTTGCGGTGTTCTATTTTTCTCTCATCTTGTTGAAAATGTTTAATCAACGAAAAGGATTCACAATTTTCCCCAAAAATTACAAGAACTGCAATCAATAGAACTATATTTGGTATTTCACCAAGTTTTGTTCCATTTCTTTTGAACGACGGCTTAGCTCTTCTGCAGTTTCTTTTAACTCTGTAAAAATTTGCAACTGGGATTCTGCAGTGGCGGCAAGTTCTTCACTGGCCGCTGCCGTTTGCTCTGATACTTGGGATGTATGGATAATAGCCGCTACCGTTTGATCTTTTGCCATGCCCATTTGTTCGATTGCATCTTTCATATCATTCATTTTTCGAATGATTGAATCAATACTGTCTGCAATATTGTTAAAAGAGGCATCTGTTTGGTTAACAGCGGTAAATTGCTCTTCAGAAATATTTTTCATATCATGGACTGCTTGAATCGCTTCTTGAGAATCTCTTTTGATACTGACCATCATACTAATAATTTGTTCGGTAGAAATTTTACTTTGATCGGCCAATTTTCGTACTTCATCTGCCACTACCGCGAAACCTTTCCCTGCTTCACCGGCTCTGGCCGCTTCAATAGCAGCGTTCAATGCTAATAAATTGGTTTGATCGGCAATATCTTTAATTGTACCGACAAAAGTCTCAATATCTTTTAAAGTAACTGATAAATTATTTACGGTTGTAAATATTTTCTCTGACGATAATTGATTGCTCTCAGACTTTTCTCGTAAAATCCCTACCATTTCCAAACCTTGTTTATTTAAGTGATTCACATTTTCCGTTTCATTGATAATCGAATGATAACCGTCTGTGACAACAGAAATATGTTCGGATAATTGTTCCATAACTTGCACACTTTTTTCCGCTTCCATTACTTGGTCAGAAGCGCTGACGGCAATTTCATTAATCGTATCGGATAATTCCTTAATGGATGTTACTGCTTCATTTACTTGGCTGGAAATGTGTTCTGATGATTGCAAAAAGGAATTAGTGTGACTTAGCGATCCTGCAATAACAGAACGCATTTGCGAAGTGATGGAATTTAAATGACCGACAATTTTTTCTAAGGCTTTATTTTTTCCTGCGTCCATTTCAATTGAAAAATTCCCGTCTTTTATTAAATTTAATAATTCCATAAAACCATTGGCTGACTTGGTTATCGATTTCATTAAGAAAACAAATAACAAAGCGCTTAAAATAAGATTGGATAGACTGCAAATAAACATCAATAATAAAAGACTAATAGAATCCGTGAAAAGATGAATGATAAAACCTAAAAGGCAGCCGAGAATGATACTTAAAATGAGTATGATGGAACTGGTACCTGTCACGATGTTTCTAATCAGTTGTACTGCTTTATATGAGTTTTTTCCTGATTGTCCATTCATTCGAATTTTTCCTCCGTAAATTGTTGTTGTACTGCTTTATACCTAGCTTTACGACGCTGACTGTTTCATTTTTAAGTATATCACTAGTCCAAAATATATACTATATGGCAAAAAAATATACAGTAACACATTGTGAATTTTGTATAGATATAAATAGCTTTTGTACATGCATTGACGGTACCTTCATCAGCATGCTTATTGGATCCTCCATCATGTATCTGTTGGACGAACATGTGCATTGACTTCCACTGGATCATGGATTATATTTTAAATAAGTTAATAATCTTTGTAGGAGATGATGGGATTCACACAAAGGCTAACCTATTTTTAAAGAATAGGGTGCTTACGTATGGATCTTTTTTTATTGCATAATTTGTAGTATAGTTGTTTTCTTTTGTGGATTGGGATAATAACACATGAAAGAAGGTGTAGGAGAATGAATAAAAAGGTAATCCCCGCTATTTCATCAATAAAAAATTTAGAAAAATTTATAACGAGCCCATATGAGATTGGCGTCTTATTAGACAGTCACATTGCCCAATTAAAAAATATTAATGATTTGGCAGAAAAATACGGAAAAAAATTGATGTTTCATATGGATTTAATTGAAGGAATAAAAAACGACGAAAAAGGAACGGAATTTATTTGCCAGGAGTTTCGACCATATGGATTGATCTCTACTAAAGCAAATGTGATTCGAAAAGCAAAACAGAAGGGCGTCCTTTCCATCCAGCGCATGTTCTTAATTGATTCACATGCGGTTGAACAAAGTTATCGTCATATAAAAATGACACAGCCTGATTATATTGAAGTATTACCTGGTACATTGCCGTCGATGATTCGGGAAGTGGCCGAGAAGACAAAAATTCCGATTTTAGCTGGCGGTCTCATTCGAAAGCCGGAGGAAGTGGAAAAAGCAATTGCGGCAGGAGCAACAGCAGTTACCACATCAGCCAAGAACTTGTGGGATATTTATGAAAAAATTCAATAAGGCAGACTCCAATCAGTGGCGGTTTTTTCTTTCTTTATTGTGGGTTGTCGATATTTGTTTGAGATCGTAACTGCCACTTCTTGCTGAATTTTTTTCTGATTGTTGGTTGTACCATTGACGTTGTACGATCGGTTTTCCTTCATACAGACAATACGACTAAATTCGACTCAATGAAAATCACCTTTTTTTCATACAAAAAAAGTAAAATAAATTATTGACACCGTTTTCAAACATTGCTATCATGTAAATAAGTTAATAGTCGTGAGGAGAAACGGAGACACATGGATTACCTTTATTTTTTATATAAAGGTTTATCTGTGTGTCTTTTCTTTTGGCATCAACTCCTTTTTTGCAATATATGCATGGGGGATAGGGGAGTTTTCCACATGATTATTGACAAATACGAATAAAATGGAAGGAAGGGTTGTCCATGTCGGCATTTTTGGGGGAATTAATTGGAACGGCGATTTTGATCATTATTGGGGGAGGTGTTGTGGCCGGTGTGACCTTAAACAAGTCAAAAGCAAACGGCGGCGGATGGGTGGTCATCACACTTGCATGGGGGCTTGCGGTGACCATGGGTGTTTTTGCAGTTGGAAACTATAGTGGAGCCCATTTAAATCCGGCCGTTACATTTGTCTTTGCACTAACCGGTGATTTTCCGTGGAAAGATGTGCCTATGTATATTTTAGCCCAAATGTTGGGGGCCATTATCGGTGCAACCATTGTCTTTTTTCACTACTTATCTCATTTTAAAGCAACGGCGGACCAAGCGACAAAACTCGGTGTTTTTGCAACAATTCCGGCGATTAGACATACATTTTCAAACTTATTATCAGAAATTATTGGTACATTTATTTTAATTTTTGGGTTATTATTTATTGGAGCCAATAAATTTGCGGAGGGGTTAAATCCGTTAGCAGTCGGATTGTTGATTGTAGCGATTGGTATGGCACTCGGCGGTACAACCGGTTATGCGATTAATCCGGCACGGGACTTGGGCCCGCGAATTGCCCACTTTATTTTACCAATCCCCGGAAAAGGAAATTCCGATTGGGGATATGCATGGATTCCGGTAGTCGGTCCGCTTTTGGGTGGGGCGCTCGGTGGCTTAACCTATAAAGCACTATTTTTAGGAGAAGTTTCTGTCTTTTTATGGATTACCCTTGCCATTACAGCTATCATTATCCTTTTATCTTATTCAACAAAAGATCAGGTGGAAGAGGAAAATCAATCTATTTCTGCATAAAAATCAATGAAAATATTTATAACGGAGGGGAATTGAATGGAGAACTTCATTTTAGCGATTGATCAAGGAACGACGAGTACCAGGGCGATTTTATTTAATAAAAAAGGGGAAATCGTTCATGTTGCTCAACAGGAGTTTACACAAATTTTTCCACAACCGGGTTGGGTTGAGCACAATGCAAATGAAATATGGGGTTCGGTTTTAGCCGTTATGGCAACTGTGCTGGCTGAAGTGAATATAAAACCGGAACAAATCGCCGGAATCGGAATCACCAATCAACGGGAAACAGCTGTTGTTTGGGATAAGGAAACAGGTAACCCGATATATAATGCGATTGTCTGGCAATCCCGGCAAACAGCACAAATATGTGAAGAGTTAAAGGCACAAGGTAATGATCAGTTATTTAGGGAAAAAACAGGGTTGTTGATTGATGCGTATTTTTCCGGAACAAAAGTGAAATGGATTTTGGATCATGTTGAAGGAGCAAGGGAAAAGGCTGAACAAGGAAAGTTGTTATTCGGTACCATTGATACTTGGTTGATTTGGAAATTATCCGGCGGCAGGGCTCATGTGACCGATTATACGAATGCTTCGAGGACATTAATGTATAATATTTATGAATTAAAATGGGACGATGAGTTGTTGGATATTTTAGGTGTGCCAAAAAGCATGTTGCCGGAAGTTCGTCCTTCATCGGAGATTTATGCAAATACAATTGATTATCACTTCTTTGGACATCAAGTACCGATTGCGGGGGTCGCCGGGGATCAGCAAGCCGCCTTGTTCGGGCAGGCCTGCTATCAAGAAGGAATGGCAAAAAATACGTACGGTACAGGTTGCTTCATGTTGATGAACACCGGTGAAAAGGCCGTAAAATCGGAACACGGGTTGCTGACGACGATTGCTTGGGGCTTGGATGGAAAAGTGGAATATGCGCTTGAAGGGAGTATTTTTGTCGCCGGTTCTGCAATTCAATGGCTGCGGGACGGTCTTCGGATGTTTAAAGAAGCAAAAGATTCAGAAGCCTATGCTGCCCGTGTTTCCTCAACGGACGGAGTATATATGGTCCCTGCCTTTGTCGGGCTAGGCACGCCTTACTGGGATAGTGATGTCCGCGGGGCTGTATTTGGTTTAACTCGGGGAACTTCCAAAGAACATTTTATCCGGGCTACATTGGAATCGCTTGCTTATCAAACAAGGGATGTCTTATCGGCAATGGAGCAGGATTCCGGTATTGCATTGAAAACATTGCGGGTTGACGGAGGAGCTGTTCAAAATAATTTCCTTATGCAGTTCCAGAGTGATATTTTAAACGTACCGGTAGAACGTCCGATTGTCAGTGAAACCACTGCGCTCGGTGCCGCCTATTTGGCCGGTTTGGCAGTCGGTTACTGGGAAAGTCAAGAGGAAATTGCCAAACAATGGGTGATTGATAAAAAATTTGAACCGGGAATGTCAGATTTCGAGCGGGAAAAACTGTATGAAGGTTGGAAAAAAGCGGTTCATGCAGCGATGGCATTCAAATAAAACCGGCCATTTTTCAAGTAGAAAGATATAGTGACAATGGCCTGGAATTTAATGGTCGAGATGAGAGACACAGTTTAAAACTTTCCGGGCAAAAATGATCTGAAACTTAACGGACAAGATGGAAAACCAGATTTTAAAAAACTTTCCAAGCAAAAATGTAACAATATTTTTCAAAACATGGTATATTAATAGTAAGTTAATATTCGGTATGAGCTGAGGAGAAACCAAATGACATTGCCCTTTGTGGTAAATGGTTATTTGGTTTCTCCTTTTTTACTATAAAAACTGTGCATATGGAGGGAACTACTTTGCAAATACCATTTTCCTATTTTTCCAGAGAAAAAATAATCGAACAAATGAAGTCTAATCCATACGATTTGTTGATCATCGGCGGGGGGATTACCGGTGCGGGAATCGCATTGGATGCCGCCAGTCGCGGTATGAAAGTCGCTTTAGTTGAGATGCAAGATTTTGCGGCGGGAACATCGAGTCGATCAACCAAGTTGGTTCACGGTGGTCTGCGTTATTTGAAACAGTTTCAAGTTGGGTTAGTTGCCGAAGTAGGAAAGGAGCGGGCAATCGTTTACGAAAACGGACCGCATGTGACGACGCCGGAATGGATGCTCCTCCCCTTTTATAAAGAGGGGACTTTTGGCAAATGGTCAACATCCCTTGGTTTAAAGGTATACGACTTTTTAGCCGGGGTGAAAAAATCAGAGAGGCGGAAAATGTTATCTCGAGAGGAGACATTACAAAAAGAGCCTTTGTTGAAAAAAAAGGGTTTACTTGGCGGCGGTTATTATGTAGAATATCAGACCGACGATGCCCGATTGACCATTGAAGTTATGAAGAAAGCGGCGGAAAAAGGTGCCCATATTGTGAACTATACGAAAGCTGTTCAATTCCTATATCAGGATAAAAAAATGATCGGGGTTGTTTGTGAAGATGTATTAACAAAGCAAAAATTTCATATCAAAGCGAAAACAATTGTGAATGCCACCGGTCCATGGGTTGATGAGGTGCGAAACAAGGATTATTCGAAAAACAATAAACGGCTCCAATTGACGAAAGGAGTTCATATTGTCATTGACCAATCAAGATTCCCGTTAAAACAAGCTGTTTATTTTGACACACCGGATGGTCGAATGGTGTTTGCCATCCCACGGGACGGAAAGGCATATGTAGGCACGACCGATACTTTTTACAGTGATGATCCGGTACGGCCGCATATAACAGAAGAAGATCGTGAATATTTGTTAAAAGCGATCGATTTTATGTTTCCGGATGTGGGTGTTCGTGAAGAGGATATTGAATCAAGCTGGGCAGGTGTTCGTCCGCTCATTTATGAGGAAGGAAAAGACCCATCTGAAATTTCCCGGAAAGATGAAATTTGGGAATCGGACAGCGGCTTAATTACAATTGCCGGGGGGAAATTAACCGGATACCGAAAAATGGCGGAAAATGTTGTTGATCTTGTTGTCAAACGTTTTGCTAAAGAAGGCCGCAATTTTGGATCATGCAGAACAAAAACATTGCCAATTTCAGGCGGAGACATCGGTGGTTCCTACAAATTCGGATCGTTTATCGCAAAGGCGGCCGATCAAGCAGTATCATATGGGTTTACGAAAGAGGAAGGAGAGCAACTGGCAAGACTATATGGCTCCAATGTCGATACCGTTTTTTCATATGGCCAGCAATATGAAAAATTGAAAGAATGCCCGCTTCCGAGAATCTTATATGCTCGTCTTATGTATGCCATTGAACACGAAATGGTGGTTAAACCGGTCGATTTCTTTATCCGGAGAACCGGTGCCGTATACTTTCATATTGACATGGTGGAAACTTGGAAAGAGCCTGTTCTCCACTGGATGGCACAACATTATGGATGGGATGAAAACGAGATGAAACAATATAGAAAAGAATTAGATGATGAAATTCAAAAAGCTCGCTTCCCTGTTAAATAAAGAATTGAAGTTTGTATGGAAGGAAGTTTCGGTCTAATGAACAAAAGGTTGGATGAACAAGGGAAATGTGATTTTGAAAAAAGACCGTTCATCCAACCTATGATATTGATTCTACTTTATTTTTATAACTAAATTACATAGGAAAGCAGTTAAACGAGTTAGTGTTCCTATTAGTATTATAAATAACGATGATTTGATACTTTCTAAAACGAAACCTGTTTATGTTACTTCAACTAGTGTAGAGAGTAATAATATTGGATTTAAAAATCAAATGAAACGCTCCTGTTTTTTCATTGAAACCGTTTTTCTATAAAGGATTCCAAAAATATACATACTTATACCAAATGTAAATCCTTTGGGAACTTTAATGTAGTTAATACAAACCTCTATATAAAGAACATGAATTAAAGTTAAATTAGAGACCAAGAATGTCCTGGTTCCAATGTTCATCGTCTTTATATTTTTCATGTATCAGGCCTTAAAACCATTTAAAAAAATCCAAACCCTTCATTGACTCCATAAAATTTTAAACTTTACTCCACCTTTTATATTTAAAAGAAGAGGACGGTCTTCTTCAATAATTCTGCCGACAACATTTACTTTTTCATCAGCGGGTAAGTCCTTTTTCGTAATTTGGATTTCTCCTTGGTAGCGACCATATCGACAATTATCAATGGTAATTGATCCCAGTGAACGTTCAATCGTGTTACTTGCCGCAATTTCCGTTGTACCCGGTGAGGCCATTAATCGAGATTCAGCAGAACGGATAACATCTCTTGCTACATCTACTCGGTTTGTTTGTACAGAGCTAAAGCGTGCAAGTAACTTTTCATCTTTCATATAACTTTTTGCCCGTAGTAAAATTATCCCATCCACAAAATAGGCTTTAAACTGTTCATAAGAAGCTTCATTAATCGAAGGGTCACCGATAATAATTTTATTGACACCGGGCACCTGTTTTAAATCAAGATAAGAGGCAAAAGTTGTTAGATTTCGGTGTGCTTCTAATGTAGGCAGTCCTTGAAACAAAGGACCGCGGCGCTTGCCGTCTCCCGGAATAAAGGCCATGACACGGATCCCCTCATATGACAGCCATTGATTTTTTAAGGAAAAGTCCACGATATCTAAGGCGGTCTCTGGGCGTGGATAATAGTTATGCCAAGCTTCTACGGATGAAACTTGAAGTCCGTGCTTTTTCAGTTTTGCTAAGCTGTCCTCCGTTAACGTACTTGCATTTAAAGCAATCTTCATTTTGTTTGACAGCTTTGCGATTACCTCTTCGGAAATACCATAATCTACACGGATCCCAGTTAACCCCCAGTCAGTTAATTGGTTAGCATTCTCCCAATTGAAACCTAAATATTGAAGGGATTTAGGTGAGACATCTGCAAAAAGCTCCATGTCAAACTTCTTGGCTAACGTTCCCAAATGTTTCAGACGGTCCCGATATAGGCTATGGTCATCTTCCGGTATATGAAGGGAGGTAAATATGCTTTTGCAACCAATCTTGTCCATTTTTTCGATATAAACTTCCAATTCACTGGGGGACTGATTGGATAAATACACTGATATTCCAAACATCATGATCTCCTTTCTTAAAAACAGGTATTTAAATAAACTCTACTATAAAAAAGAAGGGAGGAAAACATTCCTCCTTCAAATGAACCTTAGAAAGTATCATCCATTTCTTTTTTATATCCAAAGAAATAAGTGAATAAGAATCCGGCAGTGTATGTGATTAAAAGACC
This sequence comes from Caldibacillus sp. 210928-DFI.2.18, assembly GCF_020554505.1. Taxonomy (NCBI): domain Bacteria; kingdom Bacillati; phylum Bacillota; class Bacilli; order Caryophanales; family Bacillaceae; genus Caldibacillus; species Caldibacillus sp. 210928-DFI.2.18. The sequence continues at coordinate 26,782 of NZ_JAJCHL010000017.1, read as the reverse complement.
CAAGAAGTAAATAAGATATTTATTATCAACAATAAGTGGGATTAAAGTTAACCCGGATACACCGACACTACTTGCTGCTGTATGCATAACGGCTTGGAACGCTCCGCCAACTGCAGCACCTAAACAAGCGGTAACAAATGGACGGCCAAGCGGCAATGTAACACCGTATAATAAAGGTTCGCCGATTCCCAAGAAGCCTACAGGAAGACCGCCTTTAATTACGTTTTTAATGCGTTTATTTTTTGTTTTTACATAAATAGCGATGGAAGCACCAACTTGACCGGCTCCAGCCATTGCTAAAATTGGAAGTAAGGCAGTAGCACCAACTGTATTAATTAATTCCATATGGATTGGTGTAAGCCCATGGTGGAGACCAAGCATGACTAGTGGTAAGAAGAACCCAGCTAATAGGCCACCGGCAACGACTCCTCCAATATCTAAAATGTAGTTAATTCCTTGTGTTATTCCATCAGAAAGAAATCCTGCGAGTGGTTGAACAATTGCAATTGTTAATAAACCTACAGTTAAAACGGTTAATAATGGCGTGAAGATAATGTCAACCGCATTCGGGATGAACTTTCTGAATTTCTTTTCAAAAAAGACCATTAACCATGCTGCAAACATGGCACCGAACAGTCCACCACGTCCGGGCATTAAAGGTTCACCAAATAATGTGATTTCTGCTAAACCCGGGTTCATTGTAATAATCCCGGCGATGGCGCCTAATACCGGTGTACCACCGAATTCTTTTGCCGTGTTCCAACCGACGACAATGGCAAGATAACCGAAAATACTCCCGCCTATAACAGTAAGAATTTGTACCCAAGTTAATGTTGGATCAACTCCGGAGTTTTTAGCAAGACCAACGATTCCGTTAATAATACCGGAAGCAACCAACCCCGGGATGAGCGGGATAAAAATACTTCCAATCTTCCGCAATAAGTTTTTCACCGGCGTATTATTTTTCTTTTTCAGATCATCTTTCTTTAGTTTTACAAGATCATCATTATTCTCATCGATGGCTTCACCCATTTTTATTCCTGTTATTTGTGTGATGTGTTCGGCGACTTTATTCACTGTACCAGGACCGACGACAATTTGCAGTGTGTCATCTTCAATGACACCCATGACGCCATCAACTTCTTTTAATTGTTTCATGTTAACTTTGGAGTCATCTTTTATGTCTAAACGAACTCTTGTCATACAGTGGGTGAAGGATCTAATGTTTTCTCCACCGCCAATGAGATCCAAAATATCTCTTGCCAGTCTCTCTTCCTTTTTCATACTTTCCCCTCCAAACTATATTGTGTTTCTAATAAAGCCTTGTGCGCCTTCTAATTTTTGCTTGGCTTCATCATAAGAGCAATTGAGTAAAATCATAACAATGGCTGCTTTTACTTGATGGTTTGCCTTTTCAAAATAAGTTTCCGCCGTCCCGTAGTCGACTCCGGTTGCTTCCATGATAATTTTTTTCGAACGTTCAATCAGTTTTTTGTTTGTCGGTTGAACATCGACCATTAAGTTTTCATATACTTTTCCAATTTTGATCATGGAAGTGGTGGAAATCATATTAAGAACAAGCTTCTGTGCAGTTCCGGCTTTTAATCTTGTTGAACCGGTAATGATTTCTGGTCCTGTAACTACTTCAATGGCAACATCAGCTATTTCTCCAATTTTGGAGTTTGCATTATTGCTAATACTTGCTGTTTTGGCACCGATTTCCTTGGCGTGTTTCAGTGCCCCGATCACATAAGGGGTTCTTCCACTGGCCGCAATCCCGATAACAACGTCTTTATTTGTTAAGGAAACTTTCTTTAGGTCCTCACCTCCCGCCTGTTCATTGTCTTCTGCACCTTCAATCGCATCCGTAACCGCTTTCAATCCACCGGCAATAATACCTTGAACTAAGTTTTTGTCAACGCCAAAAGTAGGCGGACATTCTGAGGCATCTAATATTCCTAAGCGTCCACTCGTTCCTGCACCGGCATAAATGAGTCTGCCGCCGTTTTGGAAAGCTTGCACAACATAATTAACAACAATTTCAATTTTATCAAGCACTTCACGAATTGCTAAAGGAATTGTGGCGTCTTCACGATTCATTAATTCTAATATTTCTCTAATCGATTTTTGATCTAAATCTAATGAATTTGGGTTTCTTAATTCTGTCGTTAACTTTTCTAGCATTCTGTCACCCACTTTATTAAAATTTATTTCACACTTTTATTATATATTATAGAAATTAAAAGTCAATTATATTCAACCAAATTATGAAATTAAATTTCAAATAAAAGAATATTTTTATGAGGAGATAAACCGAGTTGGATTATCTCCTTAAGCGAATAACTTCATTTCTAGCTTTGTGATATTTGTCAATTACTTTTTCACCTTTTGAATGAAAAATGCTTAAATAAAGTGAGTCAATAATTGTTAACTGTGTCATTCTGGAAGGGATGCTGCCAATTCGGAAATCTTGTTCAACGATCGGTGTGCATAATCGAATATCGGCTTCTTTATAAAGCGGGGATTTATCTATATTGGTAATAGCAATGACGGTTGCTCCCTGCGATTTGGCAAAACGTGACAACTCCAATACATCCTTAGTTTTCCCTGACATACTAATGGCAAAAAAAACAGATTTCTCGGTCAAATAAGGGATAGCTGAAAGGAGAAAGTGAAAATCATGATTCGTCGTACATTGGTAACCTAACTTAGTAAATTTATAATATCCATCTATGGCGGCTGTTGAGCTCCCTCCGACACCATAAAACATAAGTTTATCCGCGTGACTTAAAATATCTACGGCCTTCTCAAATTCTTTTCGATCTAACGATGCGGGCGTCGCTTCAATCGCAGCTTTATTGACATATGTTACTTTTTGAAAAAGATCGTATGGTTCGTCTCTCTTTTGTAAAATATCAAAATCAGTTAAATTCATTCCGGTTAATGTTATATCTTTAACCAGCTCCAGTTTAAAGGATTTAAAACTGCCAATCCCAATAGATTTACAAAAGCGAACGATACTTGATTCACTCACACCGCTATTTTTTGATAAATCTTTCGTCGTCATATTGGGAACAAGCTCCGGGTGTTCTAATATATATTCGCCGATTTTTCTTTCCGCTTCCGATAGTCTGTTTAAATTTTGTTCAATACGGGATAGTAAAGAACTCATTCGTTCCACCTCATTAAATTGAAATTATATGTCGTGGTTCTTTGATAATTACAAATTGATTATAAACGTTTTCCGGAAAACATACACGTTTTTTTATATGTAAGAGGTTAATTGAGGTAGGGTGAGTCTCTTTGCCAAAGTCTGACAGTTAATTCAATAGTAAAAAGAAATAGTTCAACAATAGTATCCTAATATTCGGCAGAAAAAGAGAGAAGATTAATAAACTAACCGTAAATCAATAATTACTTACAAAGCGTCACCAATGAAAAAACTCCAGACAGATGTGCTGCCTGGAGTACTGTTTATGCAATCAATAAATCATTTCTCCCCGCTTAACTCTACTAAAATTTTAGCTTGGGATTTGTCAGTTGTTAGTGCTTCGAAGCCTTTTGACACGATGTCATCAAGTTGGATGACGCTTGTGACGATGCCTTGTGGTTTCAATTGACCTGTCCCCATTAAGTCAACGGTTTGTTGGAAAGTCGTTGGGGTATAGGCAATAGCTGATGTAATTTTTACACCGGTATTTGTTAATTGCAATGGATGCCATTCAATCGGGCGGGCAAAAATGGAAACAATAACCATAGTACCTCGTGCTTTTGTTGAATCAATCGCTTGTTTGAATGTTGGTGCGACACCGGCTACTTCAAATGATACATCAACGCCATCGGGAACAACTGCTTTAATGGCCTCAACCGGGTTTTGTTGACCGGAATTAATAATATGGGTTGCGCCCAGTTCTTTTGCTTTGGCCAGTCGTGTTTCCGACAAGTCCATCACGAAAATATTGCTTGCCCCGGCTGCTTTTGCGGCAATTACTGTCAATAAACCGATTGGACCTGCTCCGTAAATCGCAACTGTATCACCAAATTTCATATTCCCTTCTTTTACGGCTTGAACGGCTACTGCTGTTGGTTCAACGAGAGCACCGTCTTGTAACGTTAATGTTTCCGGTAACGCATAAACATTCGATTCTGGAACATTAACATATTTTGCAAATCCGCCGTCTCCATGTAATCCAATAAAACTGAATCCGTCATAAACATCTAGGTCTTCCGGTTTGTTTCCATAGGTTAATGTCGGGTTGATAACAACACGGTCACCAACTTTATATTTGGTTACATTTGCACCAACTTCTTCAACAACACCGGCAAACTCATGCCCCATCGTGATTGGCGCTTTTTCACCCGTTAAAGCGTCTTCCTTTTCAACCGGAACAAATACCGGTCCTTCTTCATATTCGTGTAAGTCGCTTCCGCAAATACCTGCCCATGCCACGCGAACTTTTACTTGATTGTCTTTTACAGGTTTTTCCGCAACTTCTTCAATCCGTATGTCCTTTTTACCATACCAAACGGCTGCTTTCATTATGTATACCCCCATTATTTGATTTAAAAAGTTTATAGTTAGACACGTTTAAAACGAACTATACTACTATAACAATTTAATAATATATCCAAAAAAATGGATTTCGCAAATAATTTATATTTTTTTCATATAAAAAAGCATGTGCAACTTTCTGTATAAGTGCAACATGCTTGAAAATTAGTCGATTTTAGCTAGCATTTTTATCAATTATCTTGTTATCTATTTCAGAAGCGGCTGACATTCGGAACCATGAGAAAGCAAGAACGACAAAAAGAACAAAGCCCATATAACCGATGATGGGATAAAACAGGGAGACAAGATCCGTAAAACCGGCGAAACTTAGTCCGAGTGCCGCAATTCCTAATAAAGTGATGGTCCACTTAAATTTTGCCGATCCGATATCCGCAAAGCGAGCCCCCAATGAGTAGAATAAACTGACGGCCGTATTGAAAATCATCCCATATAAAATAATCGAATAAATAATACCGAGAATCGGAGAAAGATCATCGGCTATTTTTAACAATGGCATATCCACCTGGCCGACTACATTTATTTTGGAAAAGATTGTAAAATAACTTACAATAATTAACATACCGATTCCTAAACCGCCAACGAGTCCACCCAGTGTGGCAGTTTTCTCATTCCCTTCATCACCGCCCATAACAATCGTCATCGAGGCTCCGAGAACAATATTCATCGAAACATAGTTTAGAGTGGAAATAAGCCAGTTCGAGACAGCCGGTTTTTGTGTCATGGATAATTCATGTAGCTCCGAAAAACTTAAATCCTTCGTTACAAAGCTATATATAGATAGAAAGATGACGGAAACAATTAAAAATGGTGTAATGCTCCCAATTACTTTCACGATTCGATCGACATTACTCATAACGGAAAGCATGATAAGAATAAGCATAAGGCCGCTTCCGACTATCGGCGTGAACCCAAATTGCTGATGGAGCGTTGACCCACTCCCGGCAATCATGACAACACCAAAACCGAATAAAGCGAAGATAAGAATGTAGTCGATTATTTTACCAAGAAATCTACCGCTGATTTGGTAAATAACATCACTATGTGAAGTGGCGTGCATTTTGCTTCCTAATCTTGTTAATGTCATTCCCATAAAAGAAAATAGAGCACTAGCAAGGATGGCAGCCACAATTCCCATATATCCAAAGCTGACAAAGTACTGTAATATCTCTTGACCGGAAGCAAAACCGGCACCAATGATAATCCCGATAAATGCACTGGCCATTTGTAAAACCTTTTTCATGTTGTCCTCCAATTCCATGGTGTGGATATGAAAATCTTTATATCAAAAAAATTTTACTAATGACCATTATAGAACTAAATTTATTTTCTTACCATAATAAGTTTGGAATTGGAAGTGAATTTAATTGGGAAAATGGGAAGAGATTTTTCCATAAAAATATGATTAGCAGTTTGTACTGGGGTGGAAAATTTGGTAATGTTGGGCATAAAAAACTGTCTACACCGGAATGATACTTCGGTGTAGACAGCCAAGTTTATGACTGGACATTTGCCCGTTTATGCTTCCACATCAAGTAACGATAGCGGATAAAACAACCGATGCAAAATCCCATTAATGCGATACCGGACGCAGCCAGCACCATAATGCTGAACACATAGCCTAAAACATTTAAACCGAAGTAAAAGAACAGAGTAGATAACCCGATACAAATCGTCGCAATCCATTGATTAAAAATTTGCTGATCTTTATCTTCTTGCGGATATTCGTTTAGTGGTTTGCTTAACCATCGTTTCCCAATTGAAATAATCGGATTTTGTTTTGTAATGAGCGTATAAATGCCGATAGTTAACGGAATGATTAAGATTGCCTTGTGAATGAATAATGCCAAAAGAACCGAGATAAAAATAAATGCCTGATTTGTTTGTACCAATGGTTTTGGAATACCCATGAAAATCCCCCCTTTTAGAATTAATTCTTATTATACATAGTAGTTTGGTTGGAATAAAGAATTTTGTCTTAGAAAAGCATCACATTTCCAAAAGATTATATCTTTGGAGAGAGAGCTAGCCTAAAATCAGGAACTCGCCAGATGATAATGATTTTTATTGCGTTTTTTTAATAATAGGGGGGTTATTCTCGTAGCGACTTGGCAAATTAAACGAATAATCATCGCTTTTTTAAAAATTAGGGGAAGTCAGTCTCCCCTAAATATTGTTACCTGTTACCCGTGTCATCCAGTCAAAGGCACGTTTAAAACAATTTAATCAATTCGTTTACTGCTAAAACAGCGAAAAGAATAATACTTATGGTCAGGATGAAATTAGAAATCAACCCATTACGATCTTCAGTTAGCGGAATATATTTTTTACTATTTAATAAATATAGCAATGTAATAGAGAGAAATGGCATAAATAATGCACCTAAGGCCCCGTAGGCAATAATTAACCCAACCGGCTTTCCGATAAAGTGAAGTAACATTGGCGGAAAGGTTAACCATAGTACATAGAACCGGTAAGCTTTCGTCTCACTTAATTTTTCTTTTGGGATCGTTTGTTTTTTAACAATCCGAATAAAATCCGCAAATAAATAGGAAACCCCATTCCATACACCTAATAGCGAAGTAAAGGATGCCGACCAAAAGCCAAGCAAAAACATCCACCGAAAAGTCGGATTCAATTCATTACCTAAAATGGATGCGAAAGAAACAAGTCCTTGCTCTCCACTAATGGTAGTATCTGTTCCATAAAGTAAAGCAGCACCAAGAATAAGTAATGAAATGGTAAAAATAGCGGTAACAATATAGGCGATGGCTGAGTCGAATCGGACGGCTTTGATAAAGGAAGGACCGTCCCATTTATTTTCTTGCAGCCAATAGCCGTATGAAGCCATCGTAATTGAACCGCCGACACCGCCGATTAAACCTAATGCGTAAATCAGTGAGCCTTCAGGTAAAGTTGGTATGGCCGTGTCGATGATGTCAGCTAAATCAGGAAGAACGACAATCGCTGAGCCGACAACGGTGATAAACATTAAACCAACCAACCAGTTCATCACATGTTCAAATGTCCTAAATTTCCCCCACCAAATGAGGATGAACCCAACAAGAGAGCTAATGATGGCCCAAACCCATAATGGAAGCAACGGAAATAATGCGGCTAGAGCAAGTGCGCAAGAAGAAGAAGCGGCTGCACCGTAAACAAATCCCCAAATAATCGTATAAATACCAAAGTATCCGGTAGCCCATTTTCCTAGAGCATGCCAGCCATCCAAAATGGTTTTCCCCGTGATTAAATGCCAACGACCCACGCCCTCATTTAAGGCAAATTTAATAAACGCCCCGAGGACAATCGCCCATAGAAAAACTAATCCATAGTTGGACCCGGCAACAAGAGCAGCGACAAGATCCCCGGCTCCGACTCCGGTAGCCGCAACAAGAAGACCCGGTCCGATAATTGACCATTTTTTGGAAGCGTTTGAGTTTTTGTGACCAGGTGGAATAGTGAGATTACTCATTTTTTACCCTCCCCGATAAAAGTTAGATACTTATACATATTTCATCGAGTGGACAGTTATGCAGGAATCCTTTAAAGCGGTTGCTTAATGAGTTTATTCGTAATTTATGTGCCCCAAATCTCACTTTTTTACCCAAAAAGGTTGCTGAGAGGTTTTAAATGAATAATTGTCCAAAAGAAAAATTATATCTTTTGGACAGTTTGAATATGTTTTTTCTAAAATTAAGACTAATAGAGTTCATTTCATGTAACGAGAAACCCGGCTTTCTGCAAATCCCGACAGGCTGCATCCAATTTATCATACGAGTCGGCTTCCAATGTATGCAGATGAATGCCGCCGGTTAAGGTTAATAAATAGGAACTGTTCGTTTCTTTAATTTTTTGAATAAATTGATCTACTTCTTTACGATTGCTCACGCGGATCGATGCGGTCAAATCGCCGTAAACCGGATGCTCGATGATGACATCTTTCACCGAGACCCCATGGTCGACAAGGATGTACAGTTCTTGTTCCGTTTCTTCCGGCGTATGGTTACAAACGATGGTCATTTGTTCAAGCTGCTGACCTTTTTCTTCATGAAGATATATATAGCCTTGGCTCGTCGCAACGACCGGTTCTTTTTTTGCTTTTAAAATAGAAATATCTTGAACAATAATTTGCCGGCTCACATTCGTCATTTTGGCGATTTCGCTGCCGGTTAGCGGAGTTGTAGCTTTTTTTAACAAATCAAGAATAAAGTCTTGTCTTTCTGTAGTGGGCATTTTTTCTTTTTTCATTCCCGTCTTCACTCCTACTTCTGAAAAAATCGATTGGTGATTTCCTTGAATATTTCTGCTGTCCTTATGATATCATCTCTTGTTGTATTTTTTCCAAGAGATAACCGAATAAAAGACATAGCTTCCTCATCAGTGCGGCCAATCGCTTTCATTGTCCGAGACGGGGCTTGCATTCCGACTGAACAAGCACTACCGGTAGAAATGGCGAGACCGTACCGATTACATTCAAGCATTACATACTGTCCTTCCATACCAATGATGCGAAGTCCCAAAATGTTTGGCAGATGGCTGATAGAACTTCCTTCTACCATTATTTTTGCGGCAGGAAAAACGGTTAAATAATTAATTAGTTCTTCACGCAAAGCAGAAAGCCGTTTCCCCTCTTTTTCCATACTTTCGCAAATATCATCGGCGGCTGTAACAAACGAAGCAATCCCGGGAACGTTCACGGTTCCAGGACGAAACCCGGATTCATGGGTCGTTCCCGGAAGTTGCGGGTGCCACTTTAATTTTGGATTGATATAAACGGCCCCGACACCTTTAGGCCCATAAATTTTATGTCCGGAAAGTGATAAGCTGTCAATATTCATCTCTTTCACGTCAATCGAAAGTTTTCCAAATGATTGTACAGCATCACAATGAAAGATAACTTTCTTTTTATGTAAAATTTCTCCAATTTTTTTGACCGGTTGGACCGTACCGATTTCCGAATTTGCATGCTGAATGGAAGCGAGGATCGTTGTTTTCTTAATTGCCTGTTTTAAAACATCCAATGACACCATACCGTATTCGTCGACAGGCAGGTAGGTAACTTCGAATCCATTTTTTCCTAGTTTTTGAAAAAGGTGGTAGATCGATGCATGTTCGCATTTTGTTGTAATTAAGTGATTTCCTTTTACCTTATGTGCTTCTATAAGCGAGGAAATGGCGAGAATACTAGATTCTGAGCCGCCGCTAGTAAAATAAATCCCATTTTGCTCACAGTTTAATCGTTTTGCCAGCTGCCGGCGACTTGCTTCTAACAGGTTTGCGGCAGTTGAACCGATATCGTGCAGGCTACTCGCATTTCCGTAAAAATTTTTACTTGCTTGGATAAAAACATCCAATGCGTTTTCAGACATAGGTGTTGTTGCGGCATAATCTAAATAAATCATCGTTTTGCTCCTTTATCGTTGCGCTTTTTTTATCTTCGCCACCTTGAGACCTTAATGGCACTAAAGAAAATTCTCATCCATAAAAGTGAAAATTTTTTCAGACAAACACGAAAAAAATTGCTTGCTATAATGGTAAATCTATGTCATGATATGTGTCAAGACAGGTGTATAAACTAATATATTCGTGCAATTATGAGCAAAACACCAAAGACCGTTTTGGAACAGGAGGGCACGATGATGAGACAATATGATGCCATCATAATCGGTAGCGGGATTGCTGCATTAACTGTTCTGTATCGTTTATATGATCAGATGAATGTTATTGTCTTCACAAAAGCCAATACGTTTTCCAGCAATTCTTATTTAGCACAGGGTGGAGTGGCAGTTGCCATGGATAAAGAGGATCATTGGTCAGAACATTACCGCGATACAATGGTTGCCGGAATTTATCATAATCATCCGGAGCATTTGGAACTGCTAACAAAAGAGGCACAGGTATATATAAAAGATTTAATTAAAAGAGGCATGAAATTTGACCGGAATCAAATGGGGGAATTCGATTACGGGCAAGAAGGGGGGCACCTAAAGCGGAGAATCATTCACGTAGGCGGGGATGCAACCGGAAAAGTTTTAACAACTTTTATGTTTGAACAAGTGAAGGATAAAGTTAAGATTATCGAAAATGAGATGGCTATAAACTTAATCACCCATGAAGGCCGTTGTGTCGGGGTGACAACAAAGAATAAGAACGGAGAATTAAATCAATATCTTGCGCCGGCTACCATTGTTGCGACCGGGGGCTGTGGCGGAATTTATGAGTATACATCGAATGCGGAAACAATCACCGGCGACGGGATGGCAATGGCTTATCGGGCCGGGGCAAATCTCACGGATATGGAGTTTGTTCAATTTCATCCGACTGTTTTTTATAAGAACGGGAAAACAATTGGTCTCATTTCCGAAGCTGTACGTGGAGAGGGGGCCTTTTTGCAAAATTTAAAAGGGGAACGGTTTATGGAGACCGTACATGAGCTCAAGGATTTAGCCCCGCGTGACATCGTGGCAAGAGCCATTTTTCGTGAAATCCAAAAAGGAGAACTCGTATATTTAAATATTGCTAATGTAAAAGATTTCAGGAGACGTTTTCCTAATATTTTTCAGATGTGTGTGGAAAACGGAATGGATATTCGGAACGGTCTGTTGCCGGTCATGCCGGGTGCACATTTTATGATGGGTGGAATTCAAACAGATGAACGGGGTCGGACTTCGGTAAAAGGGCTGTATGCTGTTGGAGAGGTGGCATGTACCGGTGTTCATGGTGCCAACCGAATTGCGAGTAACTCATTATTGGAAGGGATTGTTTTCGGAAATCGAACGGCTGAAGGGATACTCAATGACCATTTACCGGTGTTTGTAAGTGGATTTAGAGGGGCAAACTGGGTTAATAAGCAGACGCCGGTTAACTTGCCAACGAAACAGGAAATAAAGGCGAAAATGGCAAAATATGCAGGGGTAGAAAGAAGTGCCGTTGGGTTAGAAAAATTAAAAACATGGCTGGAGCAGTATCCTTTTTTACATATAAACCTTGAAAGTTTATCTTTGGAAGAAGTAGAAATTGTAAATATGTTAACGGTCGCTTGGCTGATTGCAACATCGGCTTTGGAACGAAAGGAAAGTCTTGGAAGTCATTTTCGTATTGATTTTCCTGAATCAAAGAAAGTTGGAGAAAGACGAGAAATCATTCGGCAAATTTCTTATGATCAAAAGATTTTGGTGGGGAGTTCGTTGATATGAATCAATTAAAATTGAAACATATGCTTGAGACATTTTTACTGGAAGATCTAGGCGATGGTGATTTAACGAGTGATGCGATTTTTCCTGTGGAGCAAAGGGGACGAGGTGTATTTTTGGCAAAAGAAGTCGGGGTGATTTCCGGTTTACAGGTAATTGAAGCAGTATATCATTTGTTGGATCCGAAAATGGAAATTACCCGGTATTTTGCAGATGGAGAAACGGTTACACCCGGTGATGTAGTTGCGGAAGTATTTGGTCCTGTTCGTTATATTTTAACCGGTGAGCGGCTAGTTTTGAACCTGCTGCAGCGGATGAGCGGGATTGCCACGATGACGAGGAGATGTGTCGATGTGTTGGCCGACCCGACCATTCACATTTGTGATACGCGAAAAACAGCTCCGGGTTTGCGCATGCTTGATAAATATGCAGTAATGACCGGTGGCGGAAGAAATCATCGGATTGGTCTCTATGATGGAGTGATGATTAAAGACAATCATATCGCATATGCCGGGTCAATTACGAAGGCAGTGCAAGCCGTACGGGAAAAGCTTGGCCATATGGTGAAAGTGGAAGTGGAAACGGAAACAAAGGGTGAAGTGCTTGAAGCGGTATCCGCCGGGGCAGATGTGATCATGTTTGACAATCGCAGACCTGAGGAGATTAAGGAATTTGTCAGACTTGTGCCGGATCATATTATTACGGAAGCATCGGGTGGAATTACATTGGAAAACTTGGCATCTTACCGAGGAACCGGTGTTGATTATATATCCTTAGGATTTTTAACGCATTCGGTAAAAGCGCTTGATATTAGTTTACAAGTGAACGAGGGGGAGAAAAAATGAGTTTATTGGAAATGGCTCAGAAAACTTTATTACCTGAACACTATAAAACGATGGCGGTTGAGGAGATGGAGGCACGTGTTCGGGAAATTAAAGAGAGAATGGGCTACGGACTGTTTATTCCGGGCCATCACTATCAAAAAGATGAAGTGATTCAATTTGCTGATGCGGTTGGTGATTCTTTGCAGCTTGCCCAAGTATCGGCCAAAAATATTGCAGCGGAATTCGTTGTATTTTGCGGTGTTCATTTTATGGCGGAAACAGCAGATATTTTAACAAGTGATAAGCAAAAAGTGATTTTACCGGATATGCGTGCCGGCTGTTCTTTGGCTGATATGGCAAATATTGAACAAACGGAGCGCGGTTGGAAAGTAATGCAAGAACAGTTTGGCGATACGATTATTCCGTTAACGTACATAAATTCAACAGCGGCGATTAAAGATTTTGTTGGTCGTCAAGGAGGTGCTACGGTTACTTCTTCAAATGCCCGTCGCATGCTTGAGTGGGCGTTTACCCAAAAGGAGCGAGTGTTGTTTTTACCGGATCAACATTTAGGCAGGAATACCGCTTATGATTTGGGTGTGCCGCTTGATGCGATGGCTGTTTGGGACCCGATCCGTGAGCAATTTGAATGTGATGGGGATTTGGCTGATGTGAAAATTATTTTATGGAAAGGTCACTGTTCCGTTCATGCGTTGTTTACTGTAGAAAATGTGGAGCAAGTTCGAAAAAACCATCCGGATGCCAAAATTATCGTTCACCCGGAATGCAGCAGGGAAGTAGTCGCACTCGCCGATGATGCCGGCTCAACAAAATATATTATTGAAACGATTAAGGCGTCCGAGCCCGGAACAAAATGGGCAGTCGGAACGGAAATGAATCTCGTTAACCGTTTGACACAGCAATTTACCGATAAAGAAGTGTTCTCTTTGAACCCGTATATGTGCGCATGCATGACGATGAATCGAATTGACTTGCCCCATTTATTATGGGCGCTGGAAACGGTAGAGCAAGGCAAAATCATCAATCAAATTACGGTTGAAGAGGAGATTGCAGAAGGTGCGCGACTTGCCCTTGACCGGATGTTGGCAAGAGGTTGATTCTGGATGGCCGGGAAGGGAATTTCTCCGGCCTTAAATTCTAATTTTTAAACAAACAATTCAACCGGTAAATAAAAAAAGATGAGAAAACAGTTTCTCCAGCCCCGAATCTTAATTTTTAAGCAAACGGTTCATTTCCCTAATGCCTGTTCAATATCTTCCAAAATATCATCTATTGCTTCTAGTCCCACCGATAGACGCAACATGTTGTCTGTAATTCCCATCGACTTTCTTACATCGCTAGGTACTACCGCATGGGTCATTGTCGCCGGGTGTTGAATGAGGGTTTCCGCATCTCCAAGACTGACGGCAATTTTAATTAATTTTAGCCGATTCATAAACTCTTGTGCCGTGCATTTCCCGCCTTTCACTTTAAATGAAACCATTCCGCCGGGAGCCTTCATTTGCTTTTTCATAATTGAATAGTATGGTGAGTTCGGGTTACCCGGGTAAATGATGTCTTCAATAAATGGATGACTTTTTAAATAGTTTGCGAGTTTCCTTGTATTTTCAACATGGCGATCCATTCGGACATGAAGTGTTTTTAATCCGCGTAAAAGTAACCACGCATCGAATGGGGCGATGATGCCGCCGATATCTTTTTGAGTAGTCATCCTGATTTTTTGCATATCTTCTTTATTTTTCCCAATGAGAATACCTGCAATCACATCCCCGTGTCCGCTAATATATTTCGTTGCACTATGGATGACATAATCAGCCCCAAGCTCAAGCGGGTTTTGCAAATATGGTGAGCAAAAAGTATTATCGACAATAACGGGAATTCCGTATTTTTTCGCAACGTCAGTAACAAGCCTAATATCGATTAGTTCCATTGTTGGATTTATCGGCGTTTCAATGTAGATACAGCAGGTTAGGTCATGAATGGCTACCTCAATTTCTTCCGCTGTCTGCATGGGACTGAATGTATGTGTGACACCAAATTTTTTATGAAGCAGGTCAAGCAGCCCGAACGTGCATCCATAAACCCCGCGCGAACATAAAATATGACAGCCGGAATACAGGAAATGGAATAGAACCGCCGACACCGCAGCCATTCCCGACCCGAATGCGAGAGCGGCTTCACCCTTTTCCAATGCCGCCATCCGTTCCTCTAATACACGGACTGTCGGATTACCAAGCCGAGAATAGATGAACCCTTCTTCCTCACCGGTGAATCGCTTTTCTCCTTGTTCGGCAGTGGAAAACGTAAAGGTTGAACTGTGAAAAATCGGTGGATTCAAACTACCATGAAAATCCTTTGAAGAATACCCTTCATGGATGAGCATTGTCTCAAATCGCTTTTTCTTATTCATTGAGTCAGCTCCTTTAATAAAATGTAAACGATTACAATAATTAATATACGAAGCCCTAGAATATTATGTGATAAAAAATAATTTTACATGATAGTTAAGTTAAAAATTTCTGATTACTATTGACAACGAAAGGGCTGGAAAATATAATAGGTTCAGGAACATATGTTTGTTTTCTGGTAGTTTGTATCACTAGAAGATTTAACTTACTGTAGAACTTATTAAAGATTAGTATTAATATAATGGAGGATGATATGCTATGAATAGAAAAGAATTACAGGAACTTGCTGAAATTCGAATAAAAGAAGCAGAAATTCTCCTTAAAAGCGAGTGCTATGATGGTGCATACTATATGGCAGGTTACAGCATTGAATGTGCACTGAAAGCATGGATTGCAAAAAGTACAAAAGAACATGATTTTCCCGATAAAAAGATTGCAGACAAAGTACACACCCATGATTTAGTAAGATTATTAGGTGTTTTAGATGTGCAAGTTCCGGAAGAAATCAAATTTAACTGGTTTATTGTAAAAGATTGGTCGGAAAAGGCTCGGTATGAAAAGTATTCCATGGTAGAAGCATCAGATTTATTAGCGGCAATTAATGATCCAACTGAGGGGGTATTTAAATGGATAAAAGAACATTGGTAGAAAGCGATTTTACAAATGGCGCACTTTTGGTAGAACAATTAGAACAGAATGATTTTCCTGTTCACTCTGCTTTATGGTTATATGATCCTGACAATGAACGTTGGCGACTAATTATTTCTTCGATAAAATATGATCTGGCAGGTCCGCGAAAAGCTTATGAACATATTGATAAAGTAATAAGGAAAATTGAACAAACCGATCAAGAATTTGATATCTCTTTAGAAAACATTACAGTTAAGCGGACGAATGATTCTTTTATAAAAGTCCTTGAAAAAATACAAATAGCACCTAATAAAAAAGGAACTAGATTCACAAGAAGGGCTCTAAATAATTTTTATATCGAGGATGCGTATATCTATAGAGTAGGTGCATAGGTCTATCAGATTATTGTTTACCCTAATGCTGAAAAGGCATTCTAAGTAAAACAACCCCTTTGGAAGTACGGGTTAAGGGGTTGTTTCCCATCATGCTGACTTATTTCCTTAATAAAGCCAAGCTTGCTTTATAAATAAGAACTACTGAAAATACTAAAATCGCTAAAATACCAATGAAATTTGTAAATGGGGTAAATGATGCGAAAACGGTTCCAGAAAGCGGTACTTTAACTAAAGCAAAACCGGCAAGGATTGCAGCAAGAAACAAAAGTACAGGTCGATCCATTTTGTTCCCTCCCCTCACTGCTTTCCATTATTATATGTACAAGGACCCAAAGATGTGTCAATTGTATAAGGGGAGATGAAAATTTTTACGTCAAAAAACATAGTAACTCATATATTTGACACCAAACTAAATTACCAAGCATAGTCCTGTAACATTATCTATAAAGCTGGACTAAAGTTAAGTGTAAACGAATAAATTCCAAGATTCCATATAATTCACGTAAATTGTAATTTGGAATTCTTATCAAAGTAGATAGGCTTAGTTCATCGGGAATGTGTATATGAAAAGGCTCAGTTTTCGTTTGGTATCTGGCATCTTTATCATGGCTTTCACTATGAAATTTTAGTAGAATTTTTCCGTCTACAGCAAACCAATCGTAATAGTAACGATCAATTTGTTGATTTTTTGTTAGGAACTCGCGAATTCTTAAATAAGATCCGTCTATCATTCTAATTGTCTTTCTTTGAATGAAGCCGGTGGATTTTTGGTATCCATCTCCATCAAGAATATCAATAATAATATCGCCGAACTCTGCTTGTATGATTGCAAAATTTGTTGGATTTAATTTCATAAAGACCCTAATCTGTGAAGAAGGTAGCCCCATATTTCAAGGTCCTCTTCTTCTTCCTCACTTTTATTTTCTTTATTCTTTAGGGCTTCATAAGAGGTTTGATATTTTTCTTCAAAGAACTTGACTTCCTTTTGAAGTAGAGTTTTCTCCTCTTTTTCTGTTATTTTATTTTTTTCTAGAGCATACTCCTCGGCGATTTGTTTAATGGTTTTCTGCTGCCCGTTATTTGCAGTCCAAATAGAGGATTCAGGTATTTTTGCATGTTTATTTTTTCCATCACGCTCAACTTTTGAAAATCTGCCCTCTTTAATCCAGTTATTAATTGTTGTTTGGGATACACCAAAAATCCGAGCTAAGTCGCCTGTCTTGTATATAATCTCACCTTGCTGTTCATCAACAGAAATCGTTGCCATATATTTAATAATTTCAGTATAGATTGATTTTACAACACTAGGATCTGCTAAATCTTTCTCGTTTATTTCGTTAATATTCAGAGGTATGGTGGCAGGTATTTTTCTCAGGGAATTAATAAGTAATTTAAGAACAACTGGACTTAAGCTTTCATTGTAAGCTACAAAGTTTTCTGCTAACTGATCAGCATTAGACAAAACCGCTTTCTTTTCAAAATACGTAATCATAAAACTCACCTCTCCTCATACCTCCTATTTTAAATGATCATCCAGTAAATTGCAACCAAACTGCAATTGAAGTGAAAATAAATTTATTTTTTTAGTAAATAGCTTTTCTAAATTGTATGCCTATCAGAATACTTCCTTTATCAAATACGTTAATGTAAATATTAGGAAAGGAAAGTTATTGTTAATAAGAATCTTATTTTTTATTTTTATGAAAAAAGAAGAGCGAAACTGTGAGAAAATTTTTTATTAATAAAATTGAAATATCACTATGGATTATTGTAATATTACCATAAGGATAGGTGACGTTTTTTTGAAAATTGTAAACCTAATTTGAAGAAAACCAATTAAAAATCGCTTCGGCTTTTTTTTAAGTGCCAGGTAGCATTGTTGCTAACCCATGTGTAATAAAGGTTTGTTTTCCTTCGGGGCACGAACACATTATAAGGGAAACCTAAAGATTCCCTTTCTTGTTTAATATTATAACCAGTGAAAATAAGAATAATGCACCTAAAACTAATATACAGAAAATAAGAATTAAAAGTACTAATATATACATCATATGCTATCCTCCAATGCTTTATTTTTTAATAATTGATGTTAGTATTAGTTTTATTTTAATTTCTAAACATAAGAATTTGAAAAGGATGTGTTTATTATGGCGACACGCAGTTTTATTTTAAAAATTGAACCAAATGAAGAAGTTAAAAAGGGATTATGGAAGACGCATGAGGTATTGAATCATGGAATTGCCTACTACATGAATATTCTGAAACTAATTAGACAGGAAGCTATTTATGAACATCATGAACAAGATCCTAAAAATCCGAAAAAAGTTTCAAAAGCAGAAATACAAGCCGAGTTATGGGATTTTGTTTTAAAAATGCAAAAATGTAATAGTTTTACACATGAAGTTGACAAAGATGAAGTTTTTAACATCCTGCGTGAACTATATGAAGAGTTGGTCCCTAGTTCAGTTGACAAAAAGGGTGAAGCCAATCAATTATCGAATAAGTTTCTGTACCCGCTAGTTGATCCGAACAGTCAAAGTGGGAAAGGGACGGCATCATCCGGACGTAAACCTCGGTGGTATAATTTAAAAATAGCAGGCGACCCATCGTGGGAGGAAGAAAAGAAAAAATGGGAAGAGGATAAAAAGAAAGATCCCCTTGCTAAAATCTTAGGTAAGTTAGCAGAATATGGGCTTATTCCGCTATTTATTCCATTTACTGACAGCAACGAACCAATTGTAAAAGAAATTAAATGGATGGAAAAAAGTCGTAATCAAAGTGTCCGGCGACTTGATAAGGATATGTTTATCCAAGCATTAGAGCGTTTTCTTTCATGGGAAAGCTGGAACCTTAAAGTAAAGGAAGAGTATGAAAAAGTTGAAAAGGAACACAAAACACTAGAGGAAAGGACAAAAGAGGACATTCAAGCATTTAAAGCCCTCGAACAATATGAAAAAGAACGGCAGGAGCAACTTCTTAGAGATACATTGAATACAAATGAATACCGATTAAGCAAAAGAGGATTACGTGGTTGGCGTGAAATTATCCAAAAATGGCTAAAGATGGATGAAAATGAACCATCAGAAAAATATTTAGAAGTATTTAAAGATTATCAACGGAAACATCCACGAGAAGCCGGGGACTATTCTGTCTATGAATTTTTAAGCAAGAAAGAAAATCATTTTATTTGGCGAAATCATCCTGAATATCCTTATTTGTATGCTACATTTTGTGAAATTGACAAAAAAAAGAAAGACGCTAAGCAACAGGCAACTTTTACTTTGGCTGACCCGATTAACCATCCGTTATGGGTACGATTTGAAGAAAGAAGCGGTTCGAACTTAAACAAATATCGAATTTTAACAGAGCAATTACACACTGAAAAGTTAAAAAAGAAATTAACAGTTCAACTTGATCGTTTAATTTATCCAACTGAATCCGGCGGTTGGGAGGAAAAAGGTAAAGTAGATATCGTTTTGTTGCCGTCAAGACAATTTTATAATCAAATCTTCCTTGATATAGAAGAAAAGGGGAAACATGCTTTTACTTATAAGGATGAAAGTATTAAATTCCCCCTTAAAGGTACACT
Organism: Caldibacillus sp. 210928-DFI.2.18; assembly: GCF_020554505.1. Lineage (NCBI taxonomy): Bacteria > Bacillati > Bacillota > Bacilli > Caryophanales > Bacillaceae > Caldibacillus > Caldibacillus sp. 210928-DFI.2.18. Next base: position 7,149 of record NZ_JAJCHL010000017.1, on the reverse strand, counting down.
TGGTGGTGCAAGAGTGCAGTTTGACCGTGACCATTTGCGGAGATATCCGCATAAAGTAGAATCAGGAAATGTTGGACGGATTTATTTTAACATGACAGTAAATATTGAACCAACTGAGAGCCCGGTTAGTAAGTCTTTGAAAATACATAGGGACGATTTCCCCAAGGTCGTTAATTTTAAACCGAAAGAGCTCACCGAATGGATAAAAGATAGTAAAGGGAAAAAATTAAAAAGTGGTATAGAATCCCTTGAAATTGGTCTACGGGTGATGAGTATCGACTTAGGTCAACGTCAAGCGGCTGCTGCATCGATTTTTGAAGTAGTTGATCAGAAACCGGATATTGAAGGGAAGTTATTTTTTCCAATCAAAGGAACTGAGCTTTATGCTGTTCACCGGGCAAGTTTTAACATTAAATTACCGGGTGAAACATTAGTAAAATCACGGGAAGTATTGCGGAAAGCTCGGGAGGACAACTTAAAATTAATGAATCAAAAGTTAAACTTTCTAAGAAATGTTCTACATTTCCAACAGTTTGAAGATATCACAGAAAGAGAGAAGCGTGTAACTAAATGGATTTCTAGACAAGAAAATAGTGATGTTCCTCTTGTATATCAAGATGAGCTAATTCAAATTCGTGAATTAATGTATAAACCCTATAAAGATTGGGTTGCCTTTTTAAAACAACTCCATAAACGGCTAGAAGTCGAGATTGGCAAAGAGGTTAAGCATTGGCGAAAATCATTAAGTGACGGGAGAAAAGGTCTTTACGGAATCTCCCTAAAAAATATTGATGAAATTGATCGAACAAGGAAATTCCTTTTAAGATGGAGCTTACGTCCAACAGAACCTGGAGAAGTAAGACGCTTGGAACCAGGACAGCGTTTTGCGATTGATCAATTAAACCACCTAAATGCATTAAAAGAAGATCGATTAAAAAAGATGGCAAATACGATTATCATGCATGCCTTAGGTTACAGTTATGATGTTAGAAAGAAAAAGTGGCAGGCAAAAAATCCAGCATGTCAAATTATTTTATTTGAAGATTTATCTAACTACAATCCTTACGAGGAAAGGTCCCGTTTTGAAAACTCAAAACTGATGAAGTGGTCACGGAGAGAAATTCCACGACAAGTCGCCTTACAAGGTGAAATTTACGGATTACAAGTTGGGGAAGTAGGTGCCCAATTCAGTTCAAGATTCCATGCGAAAACCGGGTCGCCGGGAATTCGTTGCAGTGTTGTAACGAAAGAAAAATTGCAGGATAATCGCTTTTTTAAAAATTTACAAAGAGAAGGACGACTTACTCTTGATAAAATCGCAGTTTTAAAAGAAGGAGACTTATATCCAGATAAAGGTGGAGAAAAGTTTATTTCTTTATCAAAGGATCGAAAGTTGGTAACTACGCATGCTGATATTAACGCGGCCCAAAATTTACAGAAGCGTTTTTGGACAAGAACACATGGATTTTATAAAGTTTACTGCAAAGCCTATCAGGTTGATGGACAAACTGTTTATATTCCGGAGAGCAAGGACCAAAAACAAAAAATAATTGAAGAATTTGGGGAAGGCTATTTTATTTTAAAAGATGGTGTATATGAATGGGGTAATGCGGGGAAACTAAAAATTAAAAAAGGTTCCTCTAAACAATCATCGAGTGAATTAGTAGATTCGGACATACTGAAAGATTCATTTGATTTAGCAAGTGAACTTAAGGGAGAGAAACTCATGTTATATCGAGATCCGAGTGGAAACGTATTTCCTTCCGACAAGTGGATGGCAGCAGGAGTATTTTTTGGCAAATTAGAAAGAATATTGATTTCTAAGTTAACAAATCAATACTCAATATCAACAATAGAAGATGATTCTTCAAAACAATCAATGTAAAAGTTTGCCCGTATAAGAACTTAATTAATTAGGATGGTAGGATGTTACTAAATATGTCTGTAGGCATCATTCCTACTATCCGTTTTGTCCGAATATCAGAGCATTAGGTGAGGAATGGTAAGAAAGGAAAATTTATATGAACCAACCGATTCCTATTCGAATGTTAAATGAAATACAATATTGTGAGCGACTTTTTTACTTTATGCATGTCCAAAAGCTATTTGATGAGAATGCAGATACAGTTGAAGGAAGTGCACAGCATGAGCGGGCAGAAAGAAGCAAAAGACCAAGTAAAATGGGACCAAAGGAATTATGGGGGGAGGCGCCAAGAAGTCTTAAGCTTGGTGATGAGCTGTTAAATATTACCGGTGTTCTTGATGCCATAAGTCATGAAGAGAACAGTTGGATCCCGGTTGAATCAAAACACAGTTCCGCACCGGATGGATTGAACCCTTTTAAAGTGGATGGCTTTCTACTTGACGGGTCTGCATGGCCAAACGATCAAATTCAACTTTGTGCACAAGGCTTGCTCTTGAATGCCAATGGATACCCGTGTGATTATGGGTATTTATTTTATCGTGGTAATAAGAAAAAGGTGAAAATTTATTTTACTGAAGATTTAATCGCTGCCACAAAGTACTATATTAAAAAAGCACACGAGATACTAGTATTATCTGGTGATGAATCAGCTATTCCTAAGCCTTTAATTGATTCTAATAAGTGTTTTCGCTGTTCTTTAAACTATATCTGTCTTCCGGATGAAACGAACTATCTATTAGGGGCAAGTTCAACAATTCGTAAAATTGTGCCTTCAAGGACAGATGGTGGCGTTTTATATGTATCAGAGTCTGGTACAAAATTAGGAAAATCGGGTGAGGAGTTAATCATTCAGTATAAAGATGGCCAAAAGCAGGGTGTTCCTATAAAAGATATTATTCAAGTTTCGTTAATTGGAAATGTTCAATGCTCAACGCAATTACTTCATTTTTTAATGCAATCAAATATTCCTGTAAGTTATTTATCATCCCACGGTCGTTTGATTGGTGTCAGTTCATCTTTAGTTACAAAAAATGTTTTAACAAGGCAGCAACAGTTCATTAAATTTACAAATCCTGAGTTTGGACTAAATCTAGCAAAACAAATTGTTTATGCCAAGATTCGAAATCAACGAACTTTACTTAGAAGAAATGGGGGGAGTGAGGTAAAGGAGATTTTAACAGATTTAAAATCTTTAAGTGACAGTGCACTGAACGCAATATCAATAGAACAATTACGGGGTATTGAAGGGATTTCTGCAAAACATTATTTCGCAGGATTTCCGTTTATGTTGAAAAATGAATTACGTGAATTGAATTTAATGAAAGGGCGTAATAGGAGACCGCCAAAAGATCCTGTAAATGTACTTCTTTCTCTTGGTTATACTTTATTGACACGTGATATTCATGCTGCGTGTGGTTCAGTCGGATTGGATCCGATGTTTGGTTGTTACCATCGCCCAGAAGCAGGTCGACCGGCTCTAGTATTAGATGTTATGGAAACATTTCGACCACTTATTGTAGACAGTATTGTCATCCGAGCTTTGAATACTGGTGAAATCTCATTAAAAGATTTTTATATAGGAAAAGATAGTTGTCAATTATTAAAACATGGCCGCGATTCCTTTTTTGCCATTTATGAAAGAAGAATGCATGAAACTATTACCGATCCAATTTTCGGCTATAAGATTAGCTATCGCCGTATGCTCGATTTGCACATTCGAATGCTTGCAAGGTTTATTGAGGGGGAACTACCGGAATATAAACCATTAATGACCCGGTGAGTTTGTATTTTTAGGTTATAAAAGAGGTGAATACATGCAGCAATACGTCCTTGTTTCTTATGATATTTCGGACCAAAAAAGATGGAGAAAAGTATTTAAACTGATGAAAGGATACGGAGAACATGTTCAATATTCCGTATTCATATGCCAGTTAACTGAATTACAGAGGGCAAAATTACAAGCCTCTTTAGAAGATGTTATCCATCATAAGAATGACCAAGTAATGTTTGTTCACATCGGGCCAGTGAAAGATGGTCAACTATCTAAAAAAATCTCAACAATTGGGAAAGAATTTGTTCCAATGGATTTAAAGCGGCTTATATTTTGAAAAGATATAGCAAAGAAATCTTATGAAAAAAATAGAAAAATATATTGTTAAAAAATAGGGAATATTATATAATGGACTTACGAGGTTCTGTCTTTTGGTCAGGACAACCGTCTAGCTATAAGTGCTGCAGGGGTGTGAGAAACTCCTATTGCTGGACGATGTCTCTTTTATTTCTTTTTTCTTGGATCTGAGTACGAGCACCCACATTGGACATTTCGCATGGTGGGTGCTCGAACTATAGGTAAAACAAACCTTTTTAAGAAGAATACAAAAATAACTACAATATTTTTTAAAAGGAATTTTGATGGATTTACATAACCTCTCGCAACATGCTTCTAAAACCCAAGCCCACCATAGCCCAAAACCCCCTGCGGTCCAAGAAATAAGAAATGATATGAGGCATTAGCACAAAGTAATGAAGGGCAAAAATTATTTCAGGCTTTGTCCAAGAAATAAGAAATGATATGAGGCATTAGCACATAATCTTTTTGTTACTTGCCCACTTTACGAAATGTCCAAGAAAAAAGAAATGATATGAGGCATTAGCACAAATAATATCGAATAGTAATAATACAAAGACATCAAATGTCCAAGAAAAAAGAAATGATATGAGGCATTAGCACTTGCGCCGTTTTTGCGGTGCAAATAAAACTGATCCAGTCCAAGAAAAAAGAAATGATATGAGGCATTAGCACTAACCATATTAGCGGTATTGTAGGAGGGATATTATGTCCAAGAAAAAAGAAATGATATGAGGCATTAGCACAATTTCTCACTAATTTTATAGGCAATATCAAATGTTGTCCAAGAAAAAAGAAATGATATGAGGCATTAGCACTCAATAAACCATTCAAGCATGCGATTCCCTCCTATGTCCAAGAAAAAAGAAATGATATGAGGCATTAGCACCATTGAGTTTGTCCTTTAGAATTTGTCCACTTAAAGTCCAAGAAAAAAGAAATGATATGAGGCATTAGCACATTGTTGCAGCTATACCTCTACCAATCGCACCTAAGTCCAAGAAAAAAGAAATGATATGAGGCATTAGCACTATTTTAAACCTTATTCTGTTTTTATTCCGTATTCGGTCCAAGAAAAAAGAAATGATATGAGGCATTAGCACTTGATAAATTCCAATTCTATCGGATAAATGAAATTATGTCCAAGAAAAAAGAAATGATATGAGGCATTAGCACAATTACAGTGAAAAAACATCAAAATATGGAGTTATTGTCCAAGAAAAAAGAAATGATATGAGGCATTAGCACTAAATAAATCCGATTTTTATTCTTCAATATCCACTTTAGTCCAAGAAAAAAGAAATGATATGAGGCATTAGCACTTCATAAGATTCATATTCTCTGCAACCTTGTCCCGTGTCCAAGAAAAAAGAAATGATATGAGGCATTAGCACCTAAAACTGAATTTATGAGTAAGCAGGAGCGGGGGGCGTCCAAGAAAAAAGAAATGATATGAGGCATTAGCACTTGATACTATCAATTTTTGTTTCTAACACTTGCCTACGTCCAAGAAAAAAGAAATGATATGAGGCATTAGCACTCATACTCAAATCGCCTCCGATAAGTTCGTTATGCTTGCGTCCAAGAAAAAAGAAATGATATGAGGCATTAGCACGATAAATATACGTTCATAGACGAAAAAAGTTTCACTTGTCCAAGAAAAAAGAAATGATATGAGGCATTAGCACGTTCAAAAACTAGCCAAACGTTACTACCTTGATGAAGATGTCCAAGAAAAAAGAAATGATATGAGGCATTAGCACCGATGGCCTCAACGTCCCTGCGATATTCGCCTTGCTGTCCAAGAAAAAAGAAATGATATGAGGCATTAGCACTCATTCTTAACACCTTTTCCATCCAATGGATTGAAAGTCCAAGAAAAAAGAAATGATATGAGGCATTAGCACTTGGTCTAATATATGCTACTAGGTCACTTATGGGTGGGTCCAAGAAAAAAGAAATGATATGAGGCATTAGCACAACAAAAAACAATTGATGAAGTATTTCAGCATGCAAGTCCAAGAAAAAAGAAATGATATGAGGCATTAGCACGTTCCCCTCAAAGTGAGTCACCCGATTATGGTTCGGAGTCCAAGAAAAAAGAAATGATATGAGGCATTAGCACCTTGTACTAGGCCCGGAACAAGAGGACGGTAAAAGACGTCCAAGAAAAAAGAAATGATATGAGGCATTAGCACCATCCTGTAAGTCCTTTGTTTTTTGCCTTAAGTCCGCCTGTCCAAGAAAAAAGAAATGATATGAGGCATTAGCACAGCAAAGGAAGCACGAATATATAATAAACTTCTTCGAGAGTCCAAGAAAAAAGAAATGATATGAGGCATTAGCACAGCTTCTTGTTCTATCGTACTAAAAGTAGGGATGGTACGTCCAAGAAAAAAGAAATGATATGAGGCATTAGCACTTAAAGCGATAGCAAAGTATTCGCTAACCTTTCCTCCGTCCAAGAAAAAAGAAATGATATGAGGCATTAGCACCTAGCAAAGGCTTACGCCAAGTATTTAAAAGAGCAAGTCCAAGAAAAAAGAAATGATATGAGGCATTAGCACTAGTCACTATGTATATTATATGATTGATATTCGCAGTCCAAGAAAAAAGAAATGATATGAGGCATTAGCACTGTCCTGCATTTTCTTCGCGCCTCCTTTTTCAAAGTCTACGTCCAAGAAAAAAGAAATGATATGAGGCATTAGCACCACTAAAGCAGAAACACTATCTGGAATTGAAAAATTTAGTCCAAGAAAAAAGAAATGATATGAGGCATTAGCACTGAGAAACACGAGTATTTAATCTAACAGGTTTACTCAGTCCAAGAAAAAAGAAATGATATGAGGCATTAGCACCATTAGACAATTGCATATTACCTGAACAAAATACAACGTCCAAGAAAAAAGAAATGATATGAGGCATTAGCACTGAGCATTATGATGAAAATGAAAGCTGGCATGATATGTCCAAGAAAAAAGAAATGATATGAGGCATTAGCACTAATCACCCTTCATTGTTTTTTTTTATGGTGTTTATTGTCCAAGAAAAAAGAAATGATATGAGGCATTAGCACTAATCACCCTTCATTGTT
>NZ_JAJCHL010000169.1:0-2216 GCF_020554505.1 Caldibacillus sp. 210928-DFI.2.18 | reverse complement strand
TGTCCAATAGAAGGGCTCTCGTGGACAAAAAAGGCCTCCAACCAGGAAAAACTGTCCAATAGAAGGGCTCTCATGGACAAAATGAGGAGTCAATCAGCAAAAATTGTCCAATAGAAGGGTTCTCATGGACAAAAAAGGCATCCAACCAGGAAAAACTGTCCAATAGAAGGGCTCTCGTGGACAAAAAAGGCCTCCAACCAGGAAAAATTGTCCAATAGAAGGGCTCTCATGGACAAAAAAGGCATCCAACCAGGAAAAATTGTCCAATAGAAGGGCTCTCGTGGACAAAATGGGGAGTCAATCAGTAAAAATTGTCCAATAGAAGGGCTCTAATGGAAAAATACAAGGTCAACCACCAGAAAAAATCCGATAAAAATGTTCTTATTGGACTTTTTTCTGTCCCCTATTTGGATACTACCTTTTTAAATGATCCAACCAGTGTCCAACCCGATTTTTTCCTAAAAAATAGCCACGATAAACAATAAAAAAACATATTGTAATACCAGTGATATCCTTTATGAAATCAATGACTGTTGCTGAACGATATGGAACAAAAGACTGGTGAATTTCATCGGCCAATCCGTACAAAGCCGCAACAACTGCCGCCACCCAATTTGTTTTTTTCGTGAGTTTTCCATCAATAGCAAAAAACAACACAAAAAGCACATACAAGATTGCGAATTCAACTAAATGCAATGACTCCTTAATCAAAGAATCTGCAAAGGAAAACTTAACAAAGGCATCAGCCGGATTGCTTGATAGCATCCAGATTAATCCCATATATAGAAACGGAAGTACCTTTATTAGCCATCGAAACATTTTCATAAAATCTAAACCCACCTTCTTTATCAGACTACATGACACCGAATAGAATCCTGCATGGACAGGCAGCTGCACCTTTCTTATAATTTCCTGCAAGTAGAAGCCTGCAATAAAGATATCTGCACATATTCCTAAAATCCCCAGCAAATAGAATTCTAAGGGTAACCAACGTTTTCTGTACCTTTACCTAAAATTTCCAGCAAGAATAATTACCCTTCTCAGTACTTTTTCCTAAAATTCCCTGCATAAAAAATAAATTTTTACAAAAAATATGAAAAAAGTGTTTTTTGAAGTATATATTTCTCATTTTCTGTTCAAAATGATTCATGAGGTGATGAAAATGAGAGAGGAAGAAAAGAAACAATCTTCTCGCAAACTTGGCATAAAACGCTTCTTCAAAAAACGTTGGGTATATCCTGCAATTTATATTGGTGCCGGTGCAATTCTATTATCTACATTTCTATGGTTCCAAGCAAGAGATAATGAAGGTGCCAAAGAGAACGAATTTGGTTATGAGTCGAACTCCGGCCGTGACTTGGCAGGAGAGGACGCACTTGAAGTTAACAGTCCTGTAGAAGATTTTGAATGGCCAGTAGCAGACAAAAATGTTGTGGAAGTGGTAACCAATTTCTACGATCCGGCTGCTACAGAAAAAGAACAAGAATCTGCAATCATCGGTGACGGAAATAGTTTTTATCCGAGCACAGGGATTGCGATTGCAGGAAAAGACGGTAAAACATTCGATGTTCAAGCTGCAATGGGTGGTAAAGTTAAATCTGTCAAGGAAGATGCACTTCTTGGCAATGTCGTTACCATTGAACATGCCGAAAATATCGAAACGATCTATCAATCCCTTGAAGATGTCTCTGTCAAACAGGGTGACCAAGTAAAACAAGGTCAGGTGATCGGTAAGGCAGGCAGAAGTTTGTTAAATGAAGAAGCAGGAATTCATACCCATTTCGAAATTAGAAAAGACGGTGTAGCGGTTAATCCGCTAGAGTACTTCAAAAAATCATTAACTACATTGCAAAATACCGATGTAAAAAAATCGGAAACTGTAGCTGATGAAAAGAAAAGTGAAGAAGCAAAAGAATCAAAAGTAACCGAAGATGAGTCAGAAAACACCAAACCTGGTAATTCTGAATCAGGTCAAAAGGACAATGACTCCGGTACTGGCGATAAAGAAAACTCAAATAAAGAACAAAACAACGATGCTAACTAATATTCCAAATGTAGTTGAATCCCCCTTTCTAGTATATATAAGGCTGTCCCAAAACGAATAATGGGACGGTCTTTTTTTATAGTATAAGAAAGTATAAAAATACAGGTAAATAACTCAGGATCAGTTTTATTGTCTAGCTCCGAGCGCCAGCGACTGAGAAACTAACTCCCCT
>NZ_JAJCHL010000168.1:0-2220 GCF_020554505.1 Caldibacillus sp. 210928-DFI.2.18 | reverse complement strand
CTGAAACTCCACACGACTAAAGTCGGCAGGTTCTTATCTACACAAACTTCTTCTATACTCTTCATTATCCATTGTTTCTAATGAATAATTACAACATATAGACACTCATTTGTTTCGATAAGACTTTCACTAACTAAGCTCGTACCATTGTACCACTTTAACGTTAGTCTAAGGCTCGTTTCAAAACCTATAATGTTTTTATATTTAAATACCCATACTTGAAATCAATTCATTGTCAGAACTCTTTATTCTGTTGATTTCTAAATCATGCAATTCTTTAAAATTACCAAACTTTCTAAAGCAGAGTTCCCTATTGATTGTTTTTAAATCCTCATTCACATTCATAATCAAAAAAGCACTATACAAATCTCGTTGTATTTTAAAGTCTCCAAAATCATTCCATCTTTGACCTAACTCTTTCTTGTTGTATTCGTTGGTTACATGATTGTATTGGCTTGCTTTTACTGAATAAGTATCGACTTTCTTTAGTTTTGTATCTTGAAACTTGAGCTTATTGTCTAGTATGGTTAAAAGCATACTAGGTGCTTTATTTGCTATCGATTTGCCAAAACGTTTCTTTTTATTATAATTTCCTGTTTTTTCGTTTATAGTTGTTTCTTTTGCTCTCGCTTGCAATCCTTGGAAACTCATTGTTTCTACTTTAATGTCATTACCTAAAGATAGAATATAGTTAGCTAATTTTTCATGATCTTGCTTTCTTTTACTTGCAATTTTGCGCTGTATTTCTGCTAGTGCATTTCTGGCTTTAATGTATCTATTACTAAAAATCCATTTGTCTCTGTTGCCTTCCTTAATCGTTCCATCTTCATTATATTTATTAGGATTATTCGCTCTTCTTTGTCTATCTAATTTACGTTGCAGTATTCTTTTTTCACGTTCCATATTATTTGTGCTTGGAGCAAGTTCTAATAGTTTCACTTCTTTGTTAGAGGCAATAGCAATCGTTTGTGTACCAATGTCTAATCCAACTCTGCCTTCATTAACGGGATTCCTTACTTCTCCTGTTTCTTTGTTATATTTAGTTGGTGGCATGCCTTCCATTACTAACTGAACATAGAATTTGTACTTGCCACGAACTAATTTTCTTACGATGCGACAATATTTAACCTTGTTATTTTCTAGGGCTGTCTGCGCATATATATCATTTCTTTTAATAACTACTGGAACTGCCAATCCGTTCCATATCAATTTGTTGTTAGTGAAACGAATTCCGGTCTTATTACTTTTGCCTTCTAAGCTATTCATCTCTCCGTATTTTTTGAAGTGGACTTTATTAGCTTCATAAAACATTAGTTTTTGAAAAGCTTTAAAGCATCTAGTAGCAATTTTCTGTGCAGTAAAGCTGTCTATATTTTTCTTAAAATGGTGTTGCATCTGCTTAACAAAGTCATGGAGTGAATACTCAGTCAAACCATATTTTTTATTTAATGAATTAAATAACTTATTGCGTTCTTTGCTTTTAGTCATTTTACACGCTTTTTTGTATTCCTTGCTTTGTTGCAATGCTCTATAACGCTTATTCAATTCATTTAAACAAGCATTGTACATTTGTCTACCTATATTTAATCGTTTATTTAAAATACTCTCTTCAAAAGGCTGTGTGTTTAATTTTAATGTTAAAATGAAGTTTGACATGAGCATCCACCTCCCCTAAACATTTTTCTGATTTTCAATATATTTCATTACTACCTCTTCTGAAATGTGACCGACCGTACAACAAAAATAACTTCTAGTCCAAAGCGAAGGAAGTCTACTTTTTAATGACGGGTATTTTTCTCTTAATATTCGACTACTTCTTCCTTTGAATGCTTGTATTAATTTATGGATATGTTGTCGTGGATCAAAAGAAATAAACATATGAACATGATCTGGCATAATTTCTAATGCTTTAATTTCAACATCATTTTCTTTCGCTACTTCATACAAAATCTCTTTTAAATCTTCTTCAATATCTCCAACTAATACTTTACGTCTATATTTCGGACAAAATATAACATGATATTGATTTAAATAAACAATTCCTTTTTTATGAGAATATTTATCATTCAACATTAGATAATTGCCTCCTATCTAATGTCTATTATACAAATTATTAGATATATTGCAAGTATTTAACAAAAATATTTTAAAAATTTTAACATCACATTATTTCATCCCAATGACTAAAGTCATGGGCTTTCATAATGCAGTTTTCGTAAC
>NZ_JAJCHL010000167.1:0-2290 GCF_020554505.1 Caldibacillus sp. 210928-DFI.2.18 | reverse complement strand
CAACGGTTGATTTCTCAAATGACTTTCTGCATGTGATTCGTTCAGCAGCCCCTAAATAAATAATTTTACTTTTACCGAATAGTATAACAAATAAATTGGAGCGTACAGAAAGATAAAAATAAATAATCAGACCAATTGTAACATCCATCACTATTCTAAAAACTGATCCCCCACGACTTTTTTCATTGATAAAAAGCGATAAAATTGTATCAGTGGTCAAGACAGCCGTACTCATAATTATTGTGAAAGTTATTATTAATAAACATCTTCGAAATACAACCTTGAATCTATAACCGGAATAATACTTTATTCCCAATAAATTTATTATAATAGAAAAGAGATAACTAATTGCTGTAGATATTATTACTCCTTCTGCTTGATATACTTCTATTAAAGGGATATTTATAAATATTTTTAACAATATTCCTAGCGACAAACTTAAAATCGTTAACTTCTGTTTATTTATTCCTTGTAATATCGCAGCTGTAATAGAAAATAATCCTATTTCAATTGCTACGGGTGCATAAATATGTAAAATATCCTGACCATATTCATCAAAGCCAAAGAAAGCAGTATAAAAGGGTTGACATAGAATTGATAGTCCTATTGAGGCCGGGATGATCAGAAATAAAAAAATCTGTAATATTCTATTTAGTAATTTTTCGAACAGAATGAAATAATAGAGAAAATTATTAAAAATAGTCTCTGTTATTGTTGATTTCCTTGTTCAAAACGGGTAGGATAGTGAAAGTTCTATACTGTTGAATGGGAGGTGTTTTTGTTGTTAGAAGTTGAAAAAGTAAAAGAGAAGATTGCTCAATTAGATGAGTCGGAAGCGAAAAGTCTGTTAATGATTATATATGGAAGGCTTGATATTGCAATAAATGGAACTGGTGGAGATGAATTTATTAAAAAAACTATAATAGATTTATTTGATATATAAAAAACTGCCTGACTGATCCTTGTGAAAAGCTCTTCTCATTCGAAAGGGGCTTCTATTTATAATAAAAATAAAACGTTTGTTTTTTGTTGAAAACAATTTCTAAATTGTGCTTGCCTAAAGTGAGCTTCAAACTGTCGAACTCGGGGTAGAAGTTCTGTGTCCTTTTTGGGAAGAGACTATACGATTAGAATTGAAAAATGCCCCAAGTGTTTTTCATCACTTGGGGCATGGATTGAAGTTGCGTTAGCAAATTCGTTCCTTATTTCTTATATTATATTATTTGCTTTTAACCATTCTTCAAATAGCTTACTTCCGACTTCATAAGATAAATCATCTGCATCAACAGTAAAAATCTTGTAACCATATTTTTCATGGAAATCATACTTATCTAATATTTTTTTAACTAATGTAGTATCTTGTTCATTATCTAAAAAAACTACCCATTTATTTTCATTCTGAATTTTATATGCGACTGCTTCTAAATCAACATTGTTCTCATAATATCCTAAATGAAGATGCTGATTTGGATCAAATTTCACGTTTATTCACTCCCTATAATTGATTACCATATGAAGTGATGTTTTTTCATATTAGGAGCTACATGATAATGTAGATAAGGTCCTTTTCCGTCAATATAATGATAATCTAATCTAAAGATAGGCTGTTTAGTTTTTTTGTTACGAACCTGAATAATTCTTCCACCACTTGGTCCATCAATAACATAATTATCTAGATTTTTTAAGGCTTTTTCGATATGGGGCCTAGCTACAGACCAGCCTTTTTCCATTGCCTTTTTTCCAGCTTTACTAGTTAAAGCGCGTAAAGCTGCTGCAACTACAGGTACCCACTGAGCATTTACTTCATCTTGACTTAATTGAGCTTCTGCTTCTTGAATGGCAATAATTTCTTCCATTTCATTAAATACAGAATCACTTGTTAAAAACTCAAATTTTTCATCAAAATTATCAATATTAATATTTTCTAAATTAGTATTATAGTATTCGGATAATTGTTCTATGGTAGCTGGTGCAGCTTGCTCAGCAATTATTTCCACTTCATTATTTTCAAGATTTATAACTTCTTCATAGGTTGGTGTTTGTAACTCTTCTGAAAAAGTATCTTCGCTATTTTCTGTTACTGATATTTCTTTTACTGCTTCTTCTGCATATAAGACGGAAGGACTTACTGCTGTAAATACCATTACAATTGCAATCAAACTAGATAAAAAACTTTAAAGTTCAAGTTGTCTCGCCTCCTCAACTAAGTTAGTTAATTATAAATGATATGTAAATTATCACTAGTGTTGCATTAATTTAAATTAACTATTAAAAATACCCAAAATCTTCA
>NZ_JAJCHL010000166.1:0-2296 GCF_020554505.1 Caldibacillus sp. 210928-DFI.2.18 | reverse complement strand
TGCGGGGCGCTCCAGTTTGTACGTCGCTAAGCGGGCGCTCTGCGCTTTTCTTAAAGGCTATGTCACAACATATGGTTTGCAACTATCTTGTATGGAACAACCTTGTAAACTATGCCAAGTAAAGTGATATAGAGAAAAGGAACATCTTTTTGACTTTCGTGTTGGCCAAATTGAAAACAGATAAATGTAGAGATTTATCAAACAGACCAGCAGTTCTACTGGTCGCATAAGAATTATACAAATCATAATTTATCTTTTTGTTGGATAAATAGAAGATATATAGAACAATTTTACGAGCTTTAGTTCTTCCTCACTAATATACCCAACAGCTTACCACGACTATAAATCTTGAATGTTAATATGCGTTGCTTGTAGCAACGGGCAGTTCCTCATACAATAGTGGTAACGACTGAAAGAAAGGAGGTTATCCCTAATGTTAAGCGAAAACATTAAAGCAATCAGAAAATCAAAAGGACTTTCGCAAGAAGAACTTGCTATCAAGCTGAATGTGGTGCGACAAACAATCTCGAAATGGGAGCAAGGATTGTCAGTTCCCGATTCTGATATGTTAATCTCCATATCGGAAGTGCTTGAAACACCCGTAAGCACTTTGCTTGGGGAAACTGTTATTGAGTCGAAAGTTGATGACTTAAAAGCGATTTCCGAAAAACTGGAGATTATAAACTTACAACTTGCACAAAGGAAGACCACGAGAAGAAAAATACTTCATTGGCTACTTATCTCATTGTGTACGGTCATAGTAACAATTTTTGCGGTCTTAATAGTATTAGATAGTCCTTACTTAGGTTGGAATTATAATGACCCTGAAACCACCGTTATCGGAGTAATTTTTCACGCATTTGAATGGCTGTTTGTCAGATTAGCACCGATTATCCTTATAGGGGCAATCGTTGGAATTTTCTTGACACGGAAGAAAGTATAAAACTTCTCTATTTTTGGGTACAGTTCAGACTTCAAAATCCCAGATTGTAGGAGAGTTTTAATGCTCTCATACAAAAAAATCTCATTTATCAACTATTTGTTGTGACATAGCCTTTTAAAAAATAATTGGTATTGAGGGATTTTGGGAATAGAGGGCACATCAACCATTATCTTAATTATACAAATTTCATAAAAACCTCGGAACATGTAAATTTCTGCACAATTTATTATATAATAACTGGTAGAGGCGAAAAAAATAATAAGGGTGAACTTCATGCAGAATGGACCAAACTTAGAAGATTACTTAAACCAAGGAATATATGGGAAAAAGGAAATAAACCCCGAGGAGAAAAAGAAATTTCTTGGTACGTTCCGGGAGCGAATTGTTGTTGCCTTAACTGTAAGCCAAGTGTATAACTCAACCATATACAAAGAAGTTGAACAAGGAATGAAAAAGAACGCAAAAGCAAAGCTATTACTGAACGGTTCAGTCGACTACGAATATTTAAGTAAGTATGTGAAAATTGCAAATAAGTACAATATTCCTTTTACCATCGTTGAAAATAAGGAACATGATACCGACATAGGTCTTGTCCTTGCCCACGATTATGCGGTAGATAAAGAGAATATCTTTGTTTCGGATGAGTCTGAATCTGTAACGATTAAAGACAATTTGGACACAACTGAGAATGGCGTAAAGGGATTTTTCAAAAAATTATTTTCCTAACTTGTTATATTGAAGATTCTTCAAGCACTTATTTGCGCATAAGGCACAGACTGGGAATCCGGTACATCTATGGGACATTTTATTTTATTTTTCAACTAATTTTGTCCCATACAGCTGTTCTATGAGACATTTTTGCTCCATTTTCTGTCGTTTTTGTCCCATAGACAGTGAATCTGGGAATTCTATGGGACATTTTATCTTATTTTTCAACTAATTTTGTCCCATAGAGCTGTTCTATGAGACATTTCTGTTTCAAATTCCGTCGTTTTTGTCCCATAGACCACGAATCCGGGAATTCTATGGGACATTTTAGCTTATTTTCCCACAAAATTTGTCCCATAGAGCTGTTCTATGAGACATTTTTGCTCCACTTTCTGTCGTTTTTGTCCCATAGACAGTGAATCTGGGAATTCTATGGGACATTTCAGCTTATTTTCCCACAAAATTTGTCCCATACAGCTGTTCTATGAGACATTTCTGTTTCAAATTCCGTCGTTTTTGTCCCATAGACAGTGAATCTGGGAATTCTATGGGACATTTTATTTTACTTTTCAACTAAATTTGTCCCATACAGCCGTTCTATGAGACATTTCTGTTTCAAATTCCGTCGTTTTTGTCCCATAGACC
>NZ_JAJCHL010000165.1:0-2593 GCF_020554505.1 Caldibacillus sp. 210928-DFI.2.18 | reverse complement strand
TTGAAAAACGCCCAAATTTGGCGACGAGAGCCAATCTCGTCACCATTTTTAGTTGAAAAACGCCCAAATTTGGCGACGAAAGCCAATCTCGTCACCATTTCTAATTGAGAAACGCCCGATTTTGGCGACGAGGGCCGTTCTCGTCACCATTTTTGGTTGAAAAACGCCCAAATTTGGCGACGAGAGCCAATCTCGTCACCATTTTTAGTTGAGAAACGCCCAAATTTGGCGACGAGAGCCAATCTCGTCACCATTTTTAGTTGAAAAGCGCTCAATTTTGGCGACGAGGGCGGTTCTCGTCACCGTTCTCAGTTAAAAAACGCAAATATTTGACGACGAGCCTCGTTCTCGTCACCATTTTTAGTTCAGAAATGCTCAATTTTGGCAATGACCCACATTCAAAATGACACTTTCTAGACACGGTATCCCAATTTTTTCTAAAAAGGCACATCTCATCCTCATTTTTAGAAGAGATTCATGCATAATTACCACCAAGTTATCTCATGTTAGAAATAGGAGGTGCTTTAAATGGGAAAGGATCGTCAAGAAGGTAAACTTCGAGCTAGTGGTCAGGTTGAATCTGATCGGGACCAATCTCTTAAATACCCTGGAGCAACAAAAGTGTCAAGCCCGGAAGAAGCAAGAAAATTAAACGACAACAAGCGCTAAATGAAAAAAGAAGGGTCCAAAACCAGGGGGATTTTTCCTGCCATTTAGGCCCTTCTATCGATACATAGATAAAAAAAACTTTTAAAATATATGATAGTAACATTCGCCTTTCTATTAATACCCTTCGCTATAATCTCTGAGTAGATACAACCACAGTATTGTCCCTATCTATTTTAATTTTTATATACCGAACCGTCTTTATAAAAACAGATCCCGATTATTAATAAACGCAGTAAACTATCATGATAGAAACAGCCTCCTCTATGACTCAAGGTACAATCGTTACCACCTTGCAAAACAATTTTCCCTAGCATCTTTTAAATACCATATTAAGCATAAAAGTAAGTTACCAATTAAAGATATTTTTTAATAGATTGGTATAATTCATTTGCTCTTCCCATATGTATATAAGGTAAGAATTTTTATATACGGGAGGCTAAAGTTATGAAAAAAGTTAAACCAATTATTATTTTCAGCCTTTTTGTTACTGTGGTTATATTAATCATCCCCACTATACTTGTTCTCCCCTTCTCAGCAGATACAACGGAGAAGACAGTAGCTAAGCAGCAGTCTGAACCCAATTGGGAAAAATTATTGGAGGAAGCTTCAGCGATCAATGTTGCTGTTTATCGGACAAAAAAGGATGAAGTCGAAACTGTACCGCTAGAGAAATATATTGTTGGTGTCGTTGGTGCGGAAATGCCTGCTGAATTTGAAGAAGAAGCATTGAAAGCACAAAGTTTAACAGCTCGTACCTATATTGTAAAACAGCTAATGACTGATAAGCAGGTAGGGATTTTAAAAGGTGGAGATGTTAGTGATACCACAACCCACCAAGTTTATAAAAATGAAGACGAATTGAAAGAAATTTGGGGTGTTGATTATAGTAAAAATATCAATAAAATTAGAAAGGCCGTATATGAAACAAGAGGGCAAATCCTTGTCTATGATAATACACCAATAACCGCATCTTATTTTTCTACAAGTAACGGTTATACCGAAAATGCGGAAGACTATTGGACCAACCCAATTCCATATTTAATTAGTGTCGAAAGTCCATGGGATGTGGAATCACCGAAATTTACCGATCAAGTCAAGATGCCGATCAGTGAATTTGAATCAAAACTTGGTGTGAAAGTAAGTTCCTCGAATATTGGAGAAATCGTATCGAGAACAACTAGTCATCGGGTTGAAAAAGTAAAAATTGGTGACAAGGAATTTACCGGAAGAGATATCCGGGAAAAACTCGGCTTACGTTCCACTGATTTTTCATGGAAATTAGAAGACGATCAGGTTGTGATTACAACGAAAGGTTTTGGACATGGCATTGGGATGAGCCAATATGGGGCAAATGGAATGGCAAAAGAAGGGAAAACCTTTGAAGAAATTGTAAAATATTACTACAAAGGTGTCTCTATCAGCGAGGCAAATGCATTTTTAGAACAATATGTGGCTAAGAAATAAGGGACTATTCAAAAAAGGTTGTTGTGGTTTTGGTCTGAAAAGGAGAATCGCCTGCTAAAGGCAAAAATAGCTGAGAAAGTTGTTAAAATGGGCCCCTGCTTTCAAGGACTGATTAGTTTCATGAATTATCCAGAACTTAGTCTATAACTTGAAGTGGGGGATTCCACGAACACCAGTGCAAATATTAGTGAATCAAAAGTTTCTTATGGACAAAGTAAGAAACCAATCAGTAAAAATAGTCCAATAGCCGAGCTCTCGTGGACAAAATGAGGAGTCAATCAGCAAAAACTGTCCAATAGAAGGGCTCTCATGGACAAAATGGGGAGTCAATCAGCAAAAATTGTCCAATAGAACGGCTTTCATGGACAAAATGAGGAGTCAATCAGCAAAAACTGTCCAATAGAACGGCTTTCATGGACAAAAAAAGGGTTCAATTAGTAAAAATTGTCCAATAGAACGG
>NZ_JAJCHL010000164.1:0-2667 GCF_020554505.1 Caldibacillus sp. 210928-DFI.2.18 | reverse complement strand
ACACGATTATACCGCTGTTTTCGGGGAGTTTTTGTTCTTTTGACTGTCAAAGTCGCCAAAACCCCTCCATTGGCGGAAGTTTTACTCTATTCCCAGTTTTTCTCCATTTCTTGAATTCTCTTCGCCTGTTCTTGAGGGGTCAAGTCTTCAATATGAGTCGCAATCCACCAAATATTACCTGAACCGTCTTTTACTCCTCCGTATCTTTCACCTGCGTGCTTCATATCCGTTGGGGGCATGATTGGTTCTGCTCCATGTTGAAGTGCTTTTTCATAAACGGTATCACAGTCTGGAACATACATATATATGGATGCCGGCATTGACCCATATTTCTCCATAGGCTCACCTGCCATAATGATCGAATCTCCAATTATCATCTCTGCATGCATAATGGTTCCGTTTGGCCTGTCAAGTTTATACTTTAATTTTCCGTCAAATACTGTTTCTATGAAATCTATTAGCTGCGCGACATTGTCAACCATTAAGTAAGGATTAACGGTTTTCATTCCTTTTGGCTGATGATTTACCCTTTTTATTGAGCTCATTCTCAGTTCCCTCCCGTTTTTTACATAAATGTAAATAAATTCTGCATACACATATATTTCTACAAATATTGAAATATTCCTTTTTTTCGCCACCGGTTTCCTTCCAAAATAGCTGTTTACTATCTTTCTTCAGACGCCTTGTGTTTTTGAAGATAAGTCGAATATTTTGCGTTACGACAACTTTCCGTATTAAGATAATAAAAAGATGGCAGAAGGAGAGGTGATGTATATGAAAATAAAAGCAATTGAACCAACACCCAGTCCACATACGATGAAAATAATTCTTAATGAAGAATTGCCAAAAGGAGCACGAAATAATTACCGTGAAGAGATGCGAAATGAAGCACCAAAGGAAATTCGGGCCATTTTGGAAATTGAAGGTGTTAAAGGAGTTTACCATGTGGCAGATTTTTTGGCAGTTGAAAGGCATCCGAAAGCGGATTGGAAACAAATATTACCATTGGTTCGCATATCGCTCGGTGAAGAAGCAACCGAAAAAGAAAACTTTATTGGTCCTGATGAACATTATGGGGAAGTTCAAGTTTTTTTGCAAATGTTCAAGGGGATTCCAATGCAAATAAAATTGACTGACGGGCATACAGAAAAACGTGTGGCCTTACCTGAAGAGTTTGTCCGGGCAATTACAAAAGCTCAATTGCCGGAAGATAATATTGTTTTTCTTAGAAAATGGGTGGATCACGGGGTTCGTTATGGCGACTTTGATGAAATCGGTCAAACAATTTTAGATGAGGTTGTTGCATCTTATCCTTCAGAACGTTTGGCCGCACTTGTCGAGTCGGCTTTACATCCCGAACGGTCCGTTGTTCAAAAAAAGTATCGGAAATTGACACGACAAGATTTAGATCATCCTGATTGGAAAAGACGTTATCAACTTTTAGAACAAATGGAAGAGCCGACACTTGCTGATTTACCTGTCCTCGAAAAAGCGTTGCATGACGAGAAACCGTCTATTAGAAGACTTGCTGTTGTATACCTTGGTATGATAAAGGATAAGAAAGTGCTGCCCTATATTTATCAAGGATTAAGAGATAAGACAGTTACGGTAAGACGAACAGCCGGTGATTGTTTAAGTGATCTCGGATTCCCGGAAGCTCAGGAGGAAATGATTAAGGCATTGAAAGATAAGAGTAAAATTGTCCGTTGGCGCGCTGCCATGTTTTTATATGAAACAGGAGATGAAAAAGCTTTGCCGGCATTAAAACAAGCCGAGAATGACCCTGAGTTTGAAGTGGCCTTACAAATAAAGATGGCCATTGAACGAATTGAAGGCGGAGAGAATGCAAGGGGATCGGTTTGGAAACAAATGACCGAGGCAAGAAAACAACCGAATAGTTAGAGCTTTTGCTTTTTAATAAAATGAAATGTAAAATATTATACACTTAACGCTAAAACAAATCGTACGAGGAGGATAAATTATGTCAATGGCTTATGAAGAATATATGCGTGAACTTGTTAAGCCGATGCGTGAAGAATTAGTAGGAGTCGGCTTTAAAGAATTAAAAACCGCTGAAGAAGTAGAAACGTTTATGGAAGGTGTCAGCGGAACGACGCTTGTTGTCGTTAATTCAGTATGCGGCTGTGCAGGCGGACTAGCCCGTCCGGCAGTTACTTATGCAATTCAACATACTGAAAAAAAACCTGATCATCTCGTTACGGTATTTGCCGGGCAAGATAAAGAAGCTACAGCAAAAATGCGGGAATATTTTACCGGTATTGAACCATCCTCACCTTCAATGGCACTTTTGAAGGGAAAAACTGTCGTCCATTTTATCCCCCGTCATGAGATTGAAGGTCATGCTGTTGAAGAAGTTGTTGATAATTTACTAACTGCCTTTGCTGATCACTGTTAATGAAAGTTTGCCCATTCGAGAAGGTACTCTGCCGGTTTCACAGTGCCTGAGTACCTCCTTCTTAAGTCAAATGATGCGAAATTCCACATATGTTAAAGGTATTGTACTTTTCTCAAGGATGGATAGCGCTATCGCCATATTTGCACATACTTTATTGGTATGTGCTTTTTTCAAAGATGGATAGAAAGCTATAGCCATATCTTGAGTTTGACACTTGTAGAGCTCAAAAAGCTCCCGAAACGCTTATTTAG
>NZ_JAJCHL010000163.1:0-2706 GCF_020554505.1 Caldibacillus sp. 210928-DFI.2.18 | reverse complement strand
TTAATTTTCCAGAGCCTCGCTCAAGGGTATATTTTTTATTTTGGCAGAGGCTCTATACATAATTATTATCTTCACTTACTAATGTTATAGTAAAAGGGTCAGAAGGTATAACCAACATTTCTCCTTCATTTGAATTAACTACTTTCTTCCCATCATCAACCATATCATCTTTCATACTTTCAGTAACTGTATTGTCAAACAACAGTCCGGTAGTAATTTTTCCCTTTAAGCTACTCATACTTTCCTCTGCATCTGCCTTTTTATAATTGCTTGGAAAAAGAACCAACAATATAACAGCAGTAAACAGAAAGAACCTATAAACAAATTTTTCTCCCCAAATTTTTCTCCCTTTAATGTTATACAACATAACAACACAATCCCCCTCATATCATAAATTTCAAAACTTATTATAATTTATTTTATTTGTCAAATCAACAATATTTTTCATTTTTTTCAGAGGTAATTGCGATGCTACAGACTTCTTGTAATACCAGAGTTTGAAAAAAAGGATAAAAAATTTTTCCCAAAAAAGAGGGGAAACCAAGCGAAAATGATACAAAAATAAGTGCGGGACAAAAAATTCACTCCAATGCAACAAATCAGGTGAACCCGCACCATCAGTGAATTAAAATAGTTTTAGACCTAACATCTTAACACTGGGAGGTTCACCTGTTATACCACAAATGAGTCTGTTTATGTGGAAAGAAATTGAGGGTTTTGGAGATTTACTCCGTCTTGGCCTTATACTGGACTACATACCTAATGCAAAGCCTTGAAAAGAAGAGGAGGAAAGGACGTAATGACTACCCCGTTCAAATACCATGTGGATTTCCATCTTGGAAGGTATCGTATTCCAACATGAAAGCATTGAAAAAATTACCCGAAGCTCTCCCGTAATGGCCAATTAAGTGAGATGTGTGGCTTTGAAGGCTAGATACCTCCTTCGTATGCCAATTCACGGTTTCTTAAATCCTTTATCCCTCATGAAAATCTGTCACGAAGAAATGATTAAAAAAATGGTTTGAGAATTTGGTGAAACAGCTCCTTGAACAGTTGCCGGATTTTGGTAAGCATATAGCAATCGATAGCATAAAGAATCCTATCATTTTCTAAACATTGGGACAAAGGTGAATCGAGGACAGGCATTGGGATCTGGATGCAAATAACAGCCAGAAGATTTAAAGTGGTGTGACAAAAGAAGGGAAACTGTGGCAAAAAAATGTGAAATGGTTTGGCTATAGGCTACATTTGGTGGTGGACGCAACCTACGAGTTACCGGTAACATTTAAGGTAACAAAGCGTCTGCTTCAGACGTTATTAATGACATGAAATTTTAAATTAATTAGAAAGAAGCAGCCAAAGGTTCTGGAGGGAGCAGATACGATGGAGGGAGACCGGGGATATGATGATAAAAATCTAATTGTAAAACTCTTGGATAAGCAGAAGATTAAGTCCGTTATTGATATCTGTAATAAGTGGATAGACCCCGACAAAACACGATTACTTTTGCAGAAGGAAAATGTCGTTTATAACACAAGGGGACCGTGTCTTGGGTGTGCCCTGAAACAGGTATACAACGGGAAATATGTAACGGGGGATTTGAGAAGGGCCGTGAAACATTAAAAAAACTTTGCCCGGAAAAGCAGATGGGAATTACATTTGAAGGCAGAAGGCAATGCCCGATGTCCGATGGCAACAAGGACTCCGTATCTCATTATCTGAGGAAAGACGTATTATCACACCCATTGATCGATCGAACTATAAGTGGAAAGGGGAATTCAACAGTCGTACAGCTGTAGAGCGTGTGACAGCCGGCTTGATACCACGTTCGGCTTTGGGCTTCATACAATTCGGGAATGGATAAAATGAAGCTGCGTTGTGGGCTGGCATTTTTGTCATGTTAGCCATGGCCTTAGACGGATCAAAAAAAAGAATGAAAAAAAAGAAGCCTGGCTTCTTAACTTATCCACATACAAGAATTTTTTTAAAAAAGTACTCGTGGGAATTTGGATTCGTGCACCTTTTTTACGATGTATTTTTATATTTTCCGATATTTATCTGATAATACTATTTTTTAGGGGATTCTTGTATGTACTGGAAGAAAAATGTTAAGATTGAAAAAAATTATTCCAAAAATCCTCTTTATAAATTCTTAAAGTTGACATATAATGAATAGCATAATTTAAATTTTTTAAGTCCAAGGGGGGATATGTCCAATGAATATAGGAGCAGGGATTATTTTGCTACTATTTTCATTAATAATCTTCGCAATTTCTTTTCTTTCAAAAAAAAGATCACAAAAAATTTTTTTCATTTTTTTGAGTATAGGGAGTATCTTTATAATTCTTTCATTGTTATTAATAACTGGTTTATACGATCCTTATTCTGATCATATTCGTTAAGATTAATAAGAGACTCCAATGTGAAAGGGGAATATTTCTTAGGCTTGGATTTCAGTTCGCTAAAATTCATTATTTTGGGGGTATTTCGTTGCTATCCTATAAGTTATATATGCAGGGTGCTATGATCTAGAAAAGGAATGCTGCCTGCCATAATGACTGAGGTTATTCTGGCATTGAACGGATTGCCCCTCGTTCTGAATGTTTGCACTTTAGTTTTATATTGGAAAGCTCGCCAAATTGAAGTCTAATCGCATATTCCGCACGTAAATTTTTTGTATTTTTGATTTTTTTAAAGGAATTTTCC
>NZ_JAJCHL010000162.1:0-2938 GCF_020554505.1 Caldibacillus sp. 210928-DFI.2.18 | reverse complement strand
GGTTAAGTTAGAAAGGGCGCACGGTGGATGCCTTGGCACTAGGAGCCGATGAAGGACGGGACTAACACCGATATGCTTCGGGGAGCTGTAAGTAAGCTTTGATCCGGAGATTTCCGAATGGGGAAACCCCCTCTTCGTAATGGAAGAGGATCCTTATCTGAATTCATAGGGTAAGGAAGGCACACCCAGGGAACTGAAACATCTAAGTACCTGGAGGAAGAGAAAGAAACTTCGATTCCCTGAGTAGCGGCGAGCGAAACGGGAAGAGCCCAAACCAAGAGGCTTGCCTCTTGGGGTTGTAGGACACTCAATACGGAGTGATAAAAGAACGGAGTAGATGAAGCGATCTGGAAAGGTCCGTCAGAGAAGGTAACAACCCTGTAATCAAAACTCTCGTTCTCTCCTGAGTGGATCCTGAGTACGGCGGAACACGTGAAATTCCGTCGGAAGCTGGGAGGACCATCTCCCAAGGCTAAATACTCCCTAGTGACCGATAGTGAACCAGTACCGTGAGGGAAAGGTGAAAAGTACCCCGGAAGGGGAGTGAAAGAGTACCTGAAACCGTGTGCTTACAAGTAGTCAGAGCACAATTATGTGTGATGGCGTGCCTTTTGTAGAATGAACCGGCGAGTTACGATCCTATGCAAGGTTAAAGTGGAAACTGGAGCCGTAGCGAAAGCGAGTCTGAATAGGGCGAATAAGTATAGGGTCGTAGACCCGAAACCAGGTGATCTACCCATGTCCAGGGTGAAGGTAAGGTAACACTTACTGGAGGCCCGGACCCACGCACGTTGAAAAGTGCGGGGATGAGGTGTGGGTAGCGGAGAAATTCCAATCGAACTTGGAGATAGCTGGTTCTCTCCGAAATAGCTTTAGGGCTAGCCTCAAGATAAGAGTATTGGAGGTAGAGCACTGTTTGGACTAGGGGCCCTCATCGGGTTACCGAATTCAGATAAACTCCGAATGCCAAATACTTATGCTTGGGAGTCAGACTACGAGTGCTAAGATCCGTGGTCAAAAGGGAAACAGCCCAGACCGCCAGTTAAGGTCCCAAAGTATACGTTAAGTGGAAAAGGATGTGGAGTTGCATAGACAACCAGGATGTTGGCTTAGAAGCAGCCACCATTTAAAGAGTGCGTAATAGCTCACTGGTCGAGTGACTCTGCGCCGAAAATGTACCGGGGCTAAACGTATCACCGAAACTGCGGATAGACTCTGTTAGAGTCTATGGTAGGAGAGCGTTCTAAATGCGTAGAAGCTAGACCGAGAGGACTGGTGGAGCGTTTAGAAGTGAGAATGCCGGTATGAGTAGCGAAAGATGGGTGAGAATCCCATCCACCGAATGCCTAAGGTTTCCTGAGGAAGGCTCGTCCGCTCAGGGTTAGTCGGGACCTAAGCTGAGGCCGAAAGGCGTAGGCGATGGACAACAGGTTGATATTCCTGTACCACCTATGGATTCGTTTGAGTGATGGAGTGACGCAGGAGGATAGGGTAAGCGCGGCGCTGGTCGTCCGCGTCCAAGCAATAAGAGGGGTCGTGAGGCAAATCCTTATGACCATAACCTCAAGTTGTGATTGGCGAGGGAAATTTAAGTACCGAAGTTCCTGATTTCACACTGCCAAGAAAAGCTTCTAGCGAGAATCCGGGTGCCCGTACCGCAAACCGACACAGGTAGGCGAGGAGAGAATCCTAAGGTGAGCGAGAGAACTCTCGTTAAGGAACTCGGCAAAATGACCCCGTAACTTCGGGAGAAGGGGTGCTCTTGTGGGTGTAAGCCCGCGAGAGCCGCAGTGAATAGGCCCAGGCGACTGTTTAGCAAAAACACAGGTCTCTGCAAAGCCGAAAAGGCGAAGTATAGGGGCTGACGCCTGCCCGGTGCTGGAAGGTTAAGAGGAGAGGTTAGCTTGAAGCGAAGCTTCGAATTGAAGCCCCAGTAAACGGCGGCCGTAACTATAACGGTCCTAAGGTAGCGAAATTCCTTGTCGGGTAAGTTCCGACCCGCACGAAAGGCGTAACGATCTGGGCACTGTCTCAACGAGAGACTCGGTGAAATTATAGTACCTGTGAAGATGCAGGTTACCCGCGACAGGACGGAAAGACCCCGTGGAGCTTTACTGTAGCCTGATATTGAATTTTGGTATAGCTTGTACAGGATAGGTAGGAGCCGGAGAAGTGGGAGCGCCAGCTTCCATGGAGGCGACCTTGGGATACTACCCTGGCTGTATTGAAATTCTAACCCGCAAGCCTTAGCGGCTTGGGAGACAGTGTCAGGTGGGCAGTTTGACTGGGGCGGTCGCCTCCTAAAAGGTAACGGAGGCGCCCAAAGGTTCCCTCAGAATGGTTGGAAATCATTCGCAGAGTGTAAAGGCACAAGGGAGCTTGACTGCGAGACCTACAAGTCGAGCAGGGACGAAAGTCGGGCTTAGTGATCCGGTGGTTCCGCATGGAAGGGCCATCGCTCAACGGATAAAAGCTACCCCGGGGATAACAGGCTTATCTCCCCCAAGAGTCCACATCGACGGGGAGGTTTGGCACCTCGATGTCGGCTCATCGCATCCTGGGGCTGTAGTCGGTCCCAAGGGTTGGGCTGTTCGCCCATTAAAGCGGTACGCGAGCTGGGTTCAGAACGTCGTGAGACAGTTCGGTCCCTATCCGTCGTGGGCGCAGGAAATTTGAGAGGAGCTGTCCTTAGTACGAGAGGACCGGGATGGACGCACCGCTGGTGTACCAGTTGTCTTGCCAAAGGCATCGCTGGGTAGCTATGTGCGGAAGGGATAAGTGCTGAAAGCATCTAAGCATGAAGCCCCCCTCGAGATGAAATTTCCCATTCCTTTATGGAAGTAAGAACCCTTGAAGATGACAAGGTTGATAGGTCCGAGGTGGAAGCACGGTGACGTGTGGAGCTGACGGATACTAATCGTTCGAGGACTTAACCTAT
>NZ_JAJCHL010000161.1:0-2950 GCF_020554505.1 Caldibacillus sp. 210928-DFI.2.18 | reverse complement strand
TAGAAGAAGTTTGTGTAGATAAGAACCTGCCGACTTTAGTCGTGTGGAGTTTCAGAGTATTAACGGAAAGATTTTTAAAGATGCGATGCAAATATAACGGGAATGGAAAGAGGCTGTTTGGAAAAAAGTATTTTGGAAAATGTTTTTTTCTACAATATAATATGGAATTAAAATGTCAACACGTACTGACTTACGCAAAAATGTCTCATCTACAGGAATTCCGATAGAATGAAGATTGTTTTGTTCCATTCATGTAACAACTTTTTTCAACAGCCTCTTTGCCTTTTATCCGACATATCTTGTTACTATATTTTCAATTGATGATAAATATGAAATTCCAAAAAGATTTAAATGAACAAGTAAATAAAATAATTGATATAATGCTTTCCTTTCTTCATAGTTTGGTGATAATGGAAACACTTCTTGATAAGACTCATAAAAATTGGACGGAAAACCACCAAATAATTCTGTAAAAGCAATTTCAAACTCATGATGTCCATAAAAAATGGCCGGATCGATTAAATATGGCTTTCCGTTATATCCCGGGAGCCAATTTCCACCCCACAAATCTCCATGTAATAGTGAAGGGATACAATCCTTTGGTAACCATTGATCTAAATGTGTAAGAAGTTTATCTAATTTTTTCTGTGTTGATGTCGGTAATAATTCCTTTTGTACAGCTAATGTAATTTGCGGCTCTAAACGAAATTCGCGATAATAATCAATCCATGATGAGATGTAGCTGTTTTTTTGAGGAAGAAGCCCGATATAATTGTCTTCTTGAAATCCGAAACCTGGCCCCTTATGTTTATGCATTTCTGCAAGACCTCGTCCTAACCATTCACCTGTTTGTCCAGTTTTTTTGCCGTGAATCCATTCCATCATTAAATAACCATAGCCATCTCTCTCGCCAATACCGTATATTTGTGGAGTTGCTATTGAATTTGTTTTCCTAATCTTTTCAAGTCCAAGTGCTTCTAGCTGAAAAAACTTTTGGGGAGGATGTTTTTTACATTTTATAAAATATGTATGTTTTTGGCTCCGTACATAATATGATTCATTGATATCTCCACCCGGAACACGTCGATATTCAATTATTCGACTTTGGTCACCAATATTTTTCAAAGCTTTTATCAGCAATTTTTGCATTCCACACACCTCTATCATTAACTTACCATGAATTATTACTATTGACAAAAAGTTTACGAAACACCACAAAATTCGACAAAATCTTTTGGACAAGTTAGTTAAAATGGAAGTGTATGGTGAAAATATAAAACGGAGGGGTTAGCTATGAGTAAAAAAGTTTTAATACTGGCAGGAGATGCGGTGGAAGCTTTAGAAGTATATTATCCATATTATAGGTTGCTAGAGGCTGGATATGAAGTAACCATTTCAGCATCTTCTATAAAAAAACTACAAACAGTAATTCATGATTTCACCGGTTGGGATACATATGAAGAGAAATTAGGTTATTTATTGGAATCAAATGCTCAATTTAAAGATGTTGAACCAAGTGAATTTGATGGTTTGGTAATACCAGGCGGACGTGCTCCTGAGTATATTCGCTTGGATGAACATGTAAAGCAAATTGTGAAACATTTTTTTGAAACAAATAAACCGATAGCAGCTATCTGTCATGCCTCACTCATCTTTGAGGCCATTCCGGATGTTTTAAAAGGGCGAACCTTAACCGCATATATTGCTTGTAAACCAGGAGTTGAAATTGCGGGTGGTAATTATGTTACAGACCGTACAACATATGTTGATGGTAATCTTGTGTCTGCACACGCTTGGCCGGATCTACCGGTTTTTATGCGTGAGTTTATGAAATTGTTGGAAAAGTAATTTTGTAAGTAATTAGTTAGCCCCAATTATTTGAATTGGGGTTTTTGAAACGATACTATTAATGGATATGATAAAATTTTATTTGTGATAGAAACCCAAGTTGTTCATTAATTGTTTCTGCTTTTAATAGTTAATTCTTACTTATAATTTATTATTGATAAAAAGAGTGTTCTCACCGTATTAGTTTGTGATATAGATTATAAATCTAAGCAGATTCCAAATATTACCTGCGATTTTGGGATTGACGAAAGGTATGATGTTTGTTATATTTATAAAGTCGTTTTTGATTTTCTATAATAAAGATTGATAGATAAAGATGCACAGTCACTCTTAAAAAATTAAAATGAAGGGTTGACAAAAACAACCTAGATAGTTATAATAAAGAGTGTTGCTGTTGGACATTGAACCTTGAAAACTGAACAAGACAAAGCGTTTTAAAAAACCATTTATGTCAGTTTTAATTTTGAGCAATCAACTCTTTTTTGGAGAGTTTGATCCTGGCTCAGGACGAACGCTGGCGGCGTGCCTAATACATGCAAGTCGAGCGAACCAATAAGAAGCTTGCTTTTTGTTGGTTAGCGGCGGACGGGTGAGTAACACGTGGGTAACCTGCCTGTAAGACCGGGATAACTCCGGGAAACCGGTGCTAATACCGGATAGATTATCTTTCCGCCTGGAGAGATAAGGAAAGATGGCTTTTGCCATCACTTACAGATGGGCCCGCGGCGCATTAGCTAGTTGGTGAGGTAACGGCTCACCAAGGCGACGATGCGTAGCCGACCTGAGAGGGTGATCGGCCACACTGGGACTGAGACACGGCCCAGACTCCTACGGGAGGCAGCAGTAGGGAATCTTCCGCAATGGACGAAAGTCTGACGGAGCAACGCCGCGTGAGTGAAGAAGGTCTTCGGATCGTAAAGCTCTGTTGTTAGGGAAGAACAAGTATCGGAGGAAATGCCGGTACCTTGACGGTACCTGACGAGAAAGCCACGGCTAACTACGTGCCAGCAGCCGCGGTAATACGTAGGTGGCAAGCGTTGTCCGGAATTATTGGGCGTAAAGCGCGCGCAGGCGGTCCTTTAAGTCTGATGTGAAATCTTGC
>NZ_JAJCHL010000160.1:0-2999 GCF_020554505.1 Caldibacillus sp. 210928-DFI.2.18 | reverse complement strand
AAGCTCATAAATCCTTCTCCTATTTGGTTTTTTTGTTTGTTCAGCAACCCCTAATATAAGCACAAAACAAAAGGAGACTGTTGAAGCAAAAAATTGAGTGCACAGTAAAAAAATCCCCGACAACACAATGCTTGTCAAAACGTATCCGAAAAAGAGATGTAATATAAGCTGTATTGGATTTATCGAAATGGCTGCTTGGGATTGGATCGTATCTTGAAAATAGGATGAAGCTTCAAGAGAAAAATCCCCTAATAGTAAAGATGAAATCACATAGATCACAATAAATAACCCAAAATAGACCAGTATATTTTGAATGACAATCCAAATTAGTTTCGACAGAATATACTGTTCCCTTCTTTTAATTCTCAGTATCAAGTAGCTACTATTCGTTTCCGCATCATGAACCAAAAAATCAGTAATCAAAAAGAGAATAAAAAATTGAATGAAAATCCAATTGACTGGTATTTCATAACCGGAGCTTTGAATAGGTTTTGATTCCAATTAAAACAAGGGCAAGAACTGTTAATAAGACTATAGGGAGCCACTTTTTCATCATAAGATAGCCTCCAAATTTTATATTTCTACCGACGCTGTCCAAAAAGTCTAATCATACAATGTCGGAATGTTGGGATTTCTCGAATAACATTATTGCTTACATTGCACCTGAATAAACTTTTGGACAGCAGCGAACCGTATTTAGCAATTAAATAGAATCCGGGCTCCAAACACCAGATGCATAGAAATCATTCTTATCTGCCCCTCTAACAGCCTTAATACGAACTTTAACATTTATATTGTCTCTTGCATCTCTTAAAAAAATGTATGACCGGTCATTAATTTAATTTTAGTACCTATATTTCTCTGGGGCAAGGAATATTTTTATTTTTGGACATTTACAAATTTATCGCCCTATATAAAAAAATTTTTTTATTCTGACATATAACCAATAGCTTCCCTCTTAAATAATTCGTACTTCGTTAACTCGATGAAAACAGACGGAAAGACAGTAGATGATGAACAAGGCAACCTACCTTAAGAGCTTGAAAATGAAAGTATAAGACTTACTGTTAAAAGTTAAATTAATAAATGTCATTTAACTCTT
Organism: Caldibacillus sp. 210928-DFI.2.18; assembly: GCF_020554505.1. Lineage (NCBI taxonomy): Bacteria > Bacillati > Bacillota > Bacilli > Caryophanales > Bacillaceae > Caldibacillus > Caldibacillus sp. 210928-DFI.2.18. Next base: position 1,897 of record NZ_JAJCHL010000160.1, on the reverse strand, counting down.
GAATGATTTGTTATTGTTTTCGAAATATCACCATCCCGATTAACATAGGAATAATCATAAGTAGACCACAGATAAGCGTTGGGAATGGCAATTTTGATGCAAAAATGGCTCCGAGCTCCCCTAAAAAACCGCCAATAATAAAGGGTATGGCCGTTTTCCCCTTATCAGCCCCCTCTTTTGCATAGAACCAAGCATCCCAAACGGTATAAACATAAAATCCCGGATAAAATAGCATAGCATCATAAATGACTGTAGCCAATGCTTCTTGGTGAAAACCGTTAAAATCCAGCTGAATAGAACGATTTATCTTCCCCAACATATTATCAAAATGTTCTACTACTAAAAGAAAGATACCCTTTTTAATTTGACCATTATAAATTTGTCCAAACCCCGGCATAAGGATTGAAAATAAAGCGGATACAGCTCTCATAAATATTCGATCCTTTTCAATTATTTCTGTTCGTATTACTTATTTTTATAATAAACCGGAATTTTTAGTCATACTGATGGCTTATTCTTTTACATAAATGAATGCAAAATAGAAAACTATCGAGGATCGACTTTTTATTGACAACAAATGCTCCGCGCCAAAAACCCTGCCAAGTAGCAGGGTTAAATCAATTCGTTTAAAAAATATCCAGTTCATTTTGCTCTATTCAAGAGGGACTTCCATCATATCAATCATTCAACTGGCTCATCTTTGGCTTCATATCAATTCATCCAACAATATCACTTCACCACCGGCTGCATGTACCCCGTATTGACAATCCAATTTCCCGCATAAAACATATTGTTTTTGTTCAAAATCATAGACATAAACAGGCTTTAACTCAAACAATTCTTTGATTTTTTCAAAAGCTTCCTCCTTCGTAACCGTTACTTTATCTGGTTTCTGAAATTGATCAAAAGTTTGCAACATCATTTCGGTGTCCAAGTAATTGACAACTTGAAAACGATTTGCATCAATGATGATTTCTAATTTTCTTTGAAACACGCGGTAGTCCCGGTAGTTAGCCCTAACTTTTGCATGAATATATCCCTTATTACGTTTGAGTGTTTTAAGCATACATTTTCCTGTATCATGTGGATAAACTTGACGTAAAAAGTCCTTTACAGCCTGAACACATCTATCTTGTTCTTCCTTTGTAATTGGAAATGAATCAGGACTTGGCTCATTTGAAAATGCCTGCTCTGCTTTTATATCCTCAATCCAACGTATTTCTTTTCTTTCAAATGGTTCATTAATTGGTTCATCCCAAAAGATAATTTCATCAATCTTTACATAGAAGGGATCATCCAGTTCTATTGGAATTGTTGATCTTCCGTCATTCGTAACAAAGATTTCTTCCACTCCATAAACAGGGATTATTTTTTTCTGTTCGTCGGAAGGAAATTCAATCAACTTCAATTGTTCTTTTGCCAAATGTTCGATTTTTTCAAAAGAAAGGTGATAAGTCTTTTCAATGACCATATTTTTGGAAGGAAATGGTCCTAAAACAGAGAACATGGTTAGTTTTCCATCCGAATCTAATTTGACCTCAATAAGTCCAGCAGGCGAAACGGCAACACCATCGATACATCCCCAAAATAAAATTCCCTTTCTTTTTGCCTACGTAATTGAAATTGATTCCCGTATATCAATCCTGTCTCCTCTTCAATCCATTTGATGATGTCATTGGAATCCATATTGGGAAAAGCAATTCCGTCTTTTGCATAGGTCTTTCCCATGACAAAAATAGCTCTCTCAAACTTGCCTGCATGCAAATTAAATTCAATGACTGCTGTTCCCTCCGGATTAGAGTCGTCATCCGGTTTGGCTACATGTTTCGGAAACCACTCCATTTGAACTACCACTAGGCTAAAGCCGTAGTGGATTCCTAAGTACAGAGTTCTACCG
>NZ_JAJCHL010000016.1:0-49450 GCF_020554505.1 Caldibacillus sp. 210928-DFI.2.18 | reverse complement strand
GATTGGTTCAACTAACCATCCGTGAGTGACCTCACGGATGGAAGTTTCACTTTATCCCGCACAAACGGGCTGTAAAACTTCCACCATAAATTTTGGAAATCAAGAGCAGTTTAGGTGGGAAGTAACAGCCCGTAAGTGCCCGATTGGTTCAACTAACCATCCGTGAGTGACCTCACGGATGGAAGTTTCACTTTATTGTAAAACAAATTCATGAAAAATTTTTTCGGGATTGGTAATGACTTGTTCCATTAATTTTACGGCGTGAAGGAGGAGGTACTTATTTGATAAACGTTCATATTTGGATAATTGTGGGTGGTTAAAAATGGAACGTCCGGGCTTGGCATTGGCCTCGAACATCCAAACCTGCCCACTCTTGTCGACTCCAAAATCAAATCCAATTTCTGCAACGATTCCATTTATGTTTTTCTCGATATATTTACTAAGAGTAAGAGCTGCTTCAACTAATTTTTTTGTTTTTGTCTTTCGTTCCTCATGATCGGGAAAAATCTCTTCTAATGTTTTTATTTGGCCCCCCGCTAACAGATGGGTTGTCGGGCTACCGCTGCCGGCCACTTTACAGCCAATTGTAGTCACAACCCATTTTCCGTCCGGCAATTTATTTGTATGGATGCGAAAATCGGCAATATGTTGATCAACACGGAAGAGCTTGACTCCTTGTTGAATAATATATGGACCTGACAGATGTTCTTGCAAAAAATTACATAATTTTGTGATGTTGGCACATTTGATTAATCGATTGTTACCCGCATTATCCCGGAATCGGACAAAAATCTCATCATCTACGGTCTGGATTTGATATATACCTTTGCCGGAGCTGCCGTGATCCGGTTTTACATATAGAAAACCAAATTCGAAGAGCATATCCTTTAATGCTTTTTCTTCAAAGGGAACTGTTTTTGGCAAATATTTGTTTACAGCTGATTCATTTACCAAACGGTTATAGATATCCAGTTTATTAAAAAATCCGGGATTAAACCAAGGAATGGCATATTCTTCTTGCAATCTTGTTTTTAAGGACTGAATATTTTGCAGGTTTTCAACAGCACGGTTTGGCAGTCGGTCATAAATAACGTTCGGTAAAGGAACTTCAATTTGTTTCCATTTGTTTTTATGGTAAACATAACCGGTAACGAAACCTTGCTCCCAATCAATATGCTGGATGCCGAACACGACAGGTAAAACCCCGACTTGCTCAAAGGTTAAGAAAAATTTAGACAAGGAATAAGAGCGTGAGCCCATTGGATTACCAGGAAATCCGGTGAAGCCGGCGGTAAATATTCCGACAATCGGGCCGATAAAAAGACTCCCCTCCTTTTCAAATAGATGAAGTCGTAAAGGTAGATCAGGAATATGCAGGTGATTTGCAAGGCTTTTTGTCATCGTAATGGTCTTTGTGTGCTCTTTTTGTGGAACCGCCTTGCAAGAAACAGTTAATGAACCGAAAGTAATTGTTTGGATGTCTGAAAATTTTAGCTCACTAGGGTAATAAAGGATTAACTCATTGCTATTCATGATTTCAATCGGATAAGATTTGAACATGTTTTGCTCACCTTTCTCAATTGGTGTTAGAATCAATCGGTGCTAATAATGAAGGATAATGTCCGGTTAACAAAAGATAAATCCTGTTTGAAATGAAGGGAATCAATAATCATGATTATTTCTCCAGCGGTCAAATTTGCCCAATACCCGAACAGCCGTTATAATTTAAGGATGGAAGTAAATGGGTAATCTTAGGAGAAATCGGTATCCTTTTTCATATTAAACAGCATATGTACATTCGCCCATTTAGGTGCATCATTTATGTTACAATGTAATAATTATCTTCAAACTCCACTTGTAGAAGTAAGAAAGGTCGATCCACATGCAGACATTAATCACGATCCTTTTCATGGGTATTGTTGGTGCAATTATTGGAGGCATAACAAACTCTATCGCCATTAAAATGCTATTCAGGCCTTATGAGGCAAAATATATCGGCAATTGGCGCCTTCCGTTTACGCCGGGGTTAATTCCGAAAAGACGTGACGAACTGGCTAAACAAATGGGCCAACTTGTCATTAATCACTTATTAACACCTGAAGTTATTCAACAAAAATTGACTGATCCTAAAATATATGACTCTTTACATCAAATTTTAGTAAAGAAAGTAGTGGAATTTTTTCAGTCGGAAAAAACATTAAATGAATGGCTTGAACATATTGGAATGATGAATCATGACGGAAAAATGGAAGATAAATTATACATATTACTAAATAAACAAATGACCCATTGGATAAATGAACATAATGATCAATTACTTCAAGAACTTATTCCGGAAACAATTTGGGAAAAGTTGGATAAAAATGTCAACAAGATATCAAAGTATTTGTTAATTAACGTAAAACAGTTTCTTGTTAGTCCAAGCGGGTATCACTTGATTAAACATCATTTTGATCAGTTTTTTGAAGGCCGGGGTAGATTATTAAACATGTTGCACCCATTTTTAGACAACCGCAATATGATCGAACGATTGCAGCAAGAACTTGTAAAAATAATTGAAAACGATCAAACGGAAAAAGCTGTTACTCAGGTTTTACAAAGTGAACTAGACAGAGTAAAGTCTTGGACGGTTGAGGAAGGTGTGCAAAAATTGTTGGGAAAAGAAGGAAAAGACTTGATTTGGGAAGAGTTGAAAAAATTTTTCTTCCACAAACCGCTTAAATCTTTCCCCTTGACCGATCTCAAAAATACAATTATAAACCAAATGATTCCAACTGTTGTTCAAAAGGGAATGGAGAAGCTTGGGAGTACGTATATAGAAAAATGGATGAAAAAATTAGAAATTCCTGAATTGGTAAAAAACCAAGTTGACTCCTTTTCGACGGAACAATTGGAAGAAATCGTTGTTGGCATCAGTCGGCGAGAATTGAAAATGATTACCTATCTTGGAGCTTATTTAGGAGGACTAATCGGAATTTTGCAAGGTTTTATCGTCATCTTAATGGGTTAACCCGTCCGAAAAAAGATTTGAGGGCGGGTAAAAAAATTGAGCACGCTCTCGCTTTTTTGAACATAGTTTGTTATAGTTAGAGAACATAGTTAAAAGAAGGCCTTTTCCTGTTTGGATATGGAGCCTTTTTAATAAAGATAATGGAGGTCCGAAATGGCTGCAAATATTTTTGATACCGCTTATACTTTGGAGAAAAACATTCGTGAAAGTGCTGAATTTGTCGATTTGAAAATTCAATATGCAAGTTTATATGCCGATGAAGCCGCAAGAAAACTTTTTGATGATTTTCGTACAGTTCAGATGAATTTACAAGAAAAACAAATGACCGGGCAACCGATTAGCCAAGAAGAAGTTGTTCAAGCACAACAAATGGTTTCGGTGATCCAGCAAAATAATAAAATCACTCGTTTAATCGAAGCCGAGCAAAAGATGAGCTCGGTAATTGCAGAGATAAATAAAATTGTTATGAAGCCGTTGGAAGAATTATACAGTCAGCAACAAGACCAATAACGATAAAGAACCCTGCCGTCGACGATTACTTGTCACGGCAGTTTTTTTCTATAAAAGGGTTCATTCCTCTGTTCTATACATTCACTTTTTTACATAGGTATAAATAAAAGCATTTTTGTCAGTTCATCGATACATCATGATTTGGCATAAGGGGGCATGGATGATGATTTATCGGCTACTTGCCATGAATATTGACGGAACCATTTTGCAATCGAACGGCAAATTACATAAATCGGTGAAGGAAGCTGTTGAATATGTTCAATCAAAAGGTGTGATGGTTACCCTTGTTACATCTCGAAATTTTGCCTTTGCAAAACGTATGGCAAAAGCACTGAAATTACAAACGATGGTTATTGCTCACCACGGTGCATTTATTGCTTCATCATCCGATCAAGCAATATTTGTCAAAAGAATTGATGAGCAAATTGTTCAAGATATTATCCGATTCTTGGAAACTTTTTCATGTCATATTCGAATCGTGCATGAAAAATATTCGGTCAGCAATGTCCCATTAAAGAATTCTATTGTAACGAGGGCGGTTATTGATACGAACAGTTTTTCCACCTATCACCATCAATTTGTAAAAAATCTTGGAGAATATGTTGAAGAAGAACAAATCCATCCCACACATATTGAAATAGACTTTCCGGATCAAAAAGTAGCCAAGGAAGTGAAAATCGCCCTGCAAAATATGTTCTACGAAATTGATCTTTATCTGTACGATAACCAATTAATTATTTTGCCAAATGGGGTGTCTAAATTAACCGGATTACTTTATTTTTGTGAAAAACAAAAAATTTCTCTTAATGAAACGGTTGCCATCGGAAGTGATATAGATGATTTGGATTTCATTGAAGCAGCAGGTTTAGGTGTTGCAATGGGAAATGCCCCGATTGCTGTGCGGAAGGCGGCTGATTGGGTAACACGGTCGAATAATGAGCACGGTGTATCCTATATGGTAAGAGAACATTTTCGAAAACAACAGCCCATCTCCTTTTTAGAAAAAATAAACAGTATAAAAAAATCATCCATCTAAAAGGGTCTCGCTCAATCGGAGACCCGTTTTTTTATAGGTTAAGAGTGTGTACTTATAAATTGGTCTTTAGCGAAAAATAGTTATAAAAATTATCAATTTAAAGAAGGATTTTTCTTCGGAATTGCGAATATGTATTATTAGCAGTTTTTAAGTTTAATAAGTTGAAAACGTTTACAAAAGGAGATGAGGTAAAATGATGAACACCCCGCTAATTTTAACACAAATGATTGAAAGGGCAGAAAAATTTTTCCCTAACAAGCAGGTAATTTCACGGACTTCAACAGGTGTGCAAAGATTCACGTATAAGGAATTTGGTGAACGGACAAGGAGATTAGCAAGTGTACTGACTAAGTTTGGCATTACGAGAGGAGATAAGGTAGGAACCATTGCTTGGAACCATCACCGCCACCTAGAAGCATATTTTGCCATACCATGTATTGGAGCTGTTTTACATACGATCAACATACGCTTGTCCCCTCAACAAATTGCTTATATTATCAACCATGCCGGGGACAAAATTTTACTCATTGATGAAGACCTTTTGCCGATCGTAGAAAATTGTAAAGATGAACTGAAAAATGTTGAGGCGTTTATTATTATGACCGATCGGCCGGAATTACCGGAAACAAGTTTAAGTCCTGTGTATCACTATGAAGATTTACTGAGTGAAGGAGATGCATTATTTACTTTTGTAAAAGATATTGATGAAAATGACCCTGCCGGAATGTGCTATACTTCTGCCACAACCGGTTTACCAAAAGGTGTGCTTTATTCACATCGTGGAATTGTGTTGCATAGTTTTGCTCTTGGTCTGGCTGACGGGGGATCGGTGAGTGAAAAGGATACGGCCATGCCAATTGTTCCAATGTTTCATGTAAATGCATGGGGTCTTCCTTTTGCGTGTGTGTGGTTTGGCTCAAATCTTGTTTTACCGGGTCCAAATTTTACACCGAAAATTTTGTTAGAATTAATGGTATCAGAGAAAGTAACCATTTCTGCCGGAGTTCCGACCATTTGGATCGGTGTTTTAAAAGAATTAGAAAACGAAAACTATGATTTGTCACATGTCCGTTATCTTTTATGCGGAGGTTCAGCGGCACCAAAAGGAATTATTAAAATGTTTGAAAAGAAATATAATATTCCATTTATGCATGCCTATGGAATGACCGAAACAACTCCGCTTGCCTTAATTTCCAGATTAAAGAGCGAACATGACGAGTTACCGGAAGAAGATATTTATGAATTAAAGGCGAAGCAAGGGATTTTAGTCCCCGGCCTGGAAATGAAAGTAATTGGTCAAAACGGAGAAGTGAAATGGGACGGTATCGAAATGGGGGAACTATGTCTTCGTGGTCCGTGGATCGCTTCCAGTTACTATAATGATGATCGTTCAGAAGAGACTTTTAAAGACGGCTGGCTCCATACGGGAGATGTAGTTACCGTTGATAAAGGCGGGTTTGTTAAAATTGTTGACCGAACGAAAGATTTAATAAAAAGCGGCGGGGAATGGATTTCATCTGTTGACATTGAAAACGCACTAATGGCCCATGAGGCTGTTTTTGAAGCTGCTGTCGTCGCCATACCGCATGAAAAGTGGCAAGAAAGACCCGTTGCCTGCGTTGTGTTGAAAGACCAATATAAGGATAAAATAATTGAGGATGAATTATATGAATTTTTGAAACCCCAATTTGCTAAATGGTGGTTACCGGATAAAATTCTTTTCATGAATGAAATCCCGAAAACATCGGTTGGTAAATTTTTAAAACGTGCGTTAAGAGATCAAGTAACAGAATTATTGAATGTTTAAGGAAAATTATATTGCAATAAAAAAAGAGGGACGGCTATGTTCCTCTTTCTATTGGAATATCACTGTTCTTTTAACTGATTTCTTCATAATTTAATTAAATAGAAAAGGATTCATTCCCGATTTCGAAATAATTTTTGATTTTTAGTAACAAATTGTTTACAATAATTATTGGGAAACAGTAAATCTCATATACGTTTGAATCAATTTTTCTTGTTTTCTTATCAGGGTCCAAAATGGAGTAGGGGATAATTTGTGACTTTTAGAACATTCTGTGAAAGCATATTAGGAATAGTTACAAATTAATAACATTCCATAATGGATTTTCAAATAACCCAATTTTTTATTAATAGGACGTGGAGGGGAATAGCATGTCAAATGTAATGGAAGATGGAAACATGGAAAAAACTTTACCTCAAGGTGAGCGCGATCTTTTGGATCAGTTGCTTAAGCCGGAAGTACAACAATCATTAACGGTGTTAGTGGAACAGCTTCCAAAGTTAACGGAATTAATAACGGTCCTGACAAAAAATTTAGAAGTCGTAAAATCCCTGGTTACCGATGAAGTCTTGAAGGAGGATACGGTGGGGGCCATTAAAGAAGTGGCGGAACCGGTGATTCATTCAGCGAAACATTTAGCAGCTAATGTAATTGAAGCAAAAGACCGTGCCGAAGAAAGTCAAGAAGTCATCGGTATTTTTGGTTTGTTGAAATTGTTAAAAGATCCACAAGCTCAAAAAATGTTGCGTTTTCTTAATGCTTTCTTAAAAGTTGCGGCAGAAAAAGAACATAAATAATCAGGTCAATTGTGTGTATCTAAGGGAAAAGATTTTTACATATGAACGGAGGAAGAAAAATGTCGAAGGAAATTGTCATTTTAGGTGGGGGCTATGGCGGTGTATTGACCGCTTTGACAGTTCGTAAATATTTAGATGAAACAAAAGCCAAAGTAACAGTTGTGAACAAATATCCGACACATCAAATTATTACAGAATTACACCGACTTGCAGCAGGAAATGTTTCGGAACAACGAGTTGCTTTACCTTTGAAAAAATTGTTTAAAGGAAAAGCGATTGATTTCATTGTTGCAGAAGTGGAATCTTTTTCGGTGGACAATAAACAAGTAAAACTATCGAACGGTGACACGTTAAGTTATGACATGCTTGTTGTCGCTTTGGGCAGTGTAACCGGATATTTCGGCATCCCGGGACTCGAAGAAAACAGCATGGTGCTCAAATCTGTGGATGATGCAAAGAAAATTCGTGAACATATTGAAGAGAGAATTCGTCAATATGCGGAAACGAAAAATCCGGAAGATGCGCATATTCTAATTGGTGGTGGCGGTTTAACCGGGGTCGAACTAGTCGGTGAAATTGCTGACTTGCTTCCGGAATTGACGAAAAAATATGGTGTTCCCCGAAGTGAAATAAAATTGCAACTTGTCGAAGCCATGCAGAAAATTTTACCGGTGCTGCCTGATACTTTAATTGAACGGGCTCAAAAAAGTCTGGAAGCACGTGGTGTTGAATTTTTAATTGGTCTTCCGGTAACAAAAGTGGAAGGCAATATCGTTTCATTGAAAGATGGCAGTGAAATCAAAACCAATACTTTTGTTTGGACCGGCGGAGTTCAAGGGAATCCATTAGTAGGCGAGTCCGGATTAGAAGTAAACCGCGGTCGTGCTTCCGTAAACGAATACTTGCAATCAACTTCCCATCAAGACGTGTTTGTTGTGGGTGACAGTGCAGTTGCTTTTGCCCCGGATGGTCGTCCATATGCACCAACAGCACAAAATGCATGGCAAATGGGCGAAACGGTTGGTTATAACTTATTCGCTTATTTGGAAGGAAAATCATTGGAAGTATTCAATCCGGTTAATTCAGGAACATTGGCCAGTCTTGGTCGGAAAGATGCAGTGGCTTCGGTCGGAGCAAATGGGACGGAATTACACGGAATCCCTGCTTCTCTATTAAAAGAAGCAAGTAATTTGCGCTATTTATCTCATATTAAAGGTTTATTTTCATACGCATATTAATGATACAATTGAAGCAAAAGCGCCGGAATTTTGTTATCCGGCGCTTAATCTTTTTTTATACATGAAATAACAGCAGTTTCCCATCCGGTGATACAAGGCGGTGCGTTTTATTCAATAAATCTTTTTCAGTTAACATTGTTTCTGCTAGCTGTTTTGCCTCTTGGTCACTTTTTGCCTCAATGGATTCATCCAATAATTTTTCCCCTGCTTGTTCAAAAGCCGTTAGTTTATAAATTGGCATTAAATTACCCCCATATCTTTTCAATAATAAATTTTTATCCCGCAATACTTAATTGATTCGACAAATTAATGAAAATTCCTGCATTCCGTCGGGAAATGTGTAAAAAATTTGTGTTTCCTTCGTGCATTATATATAAAAATATGGCATAATAAAAGAACATATATTCGTGCGATTAAGGATGGGGAGATTATCGTGAAATCAATCAAATTTATTCATTGTGCGGATTTGCATTTGGATAGTCCATTTGTCGGGCTAAAAAATATACCTGCCGCTATATACGAAAAAACAAAACGCTCAACTTTTGCATCATTTTCAAAAATTGTTGAGGTCGCGATTAAGGAAAGGGTAGATTTCGTGATTATTGCCGGAGACTTATATGATGGGGAAGACCGCAGCATCCGGGCACAATTGTTTTTGCGAAGAGAAATGGAAAGGCTCGAACAGGAAGGGATTGGCGTTTTCCTCGTCCATGGAAACCATGATCATTTATCCGGCAGTTGGACGAAACTTGAATGGCCTAAAAATGTTTACCAGTTTCCGGCTACGGTAGAGGTCATTCCATATGAAACGAAAAATAAAACACGCATCCATTTCTACGGCTTCAGTTATCCAAAGAAACATGTCTTTGAACGGATGATTGATCATTACCAAAAAAAAGACGGAGCGGATTATCATATCGGTATTTTGCATGGCCACGATTCAAATAATCTTGCTCATTACAGCTATGCTCCATTTAAAGTGAAGGAGTTAATCGAAAAAGATTTTGATTATTGGGCACTTGGACATATTCATAAATCACAAATTTTACATAAAGAGCCGATGATCCTGTATCCCGGTAATATTCAAGGAAGACATAAAAACGAAACGGGTGCAAAAGGTTGTTATTTAATCGAGATGGATCATTTTGAAACAAGATGGAAATTTATCGAAACAGCTCCGATCCGTTGGGAAACGTGGGAATTAACCGAAAAAGAACCGTTTCGTTGTTTTGATGATTTTTATCAAACCATCATCGGAATAAAGGATTACTGGCGGCAAAAGGGAACCAATGTATTTTTACAAATAAATTTTAATGAAAACCAGTTTGATGTATTGACAGACCGTATCGATCTTGAAGATATGTTACAACTTTTACAAGAAGGTGAAGAACAGCAAGATTGTTTTATTTGGATTTATCAACTCGATATTCAGGAAAATGACACGAACAGGCAAGTTATTTCCGATGATTTTTTTCAAGAATTATCAAAGCAATTTCAACATGTTGATATAAAAGAACCGCTCTCTTTTCTTTTTGATCATCCGAAAGCAAGAAAATATTTAGCCCCTTTAACCGAGGGAGAACAACAACAAATTTTACATGAGGCTGAAAAACTCCTCTTTCGTCTATTAAAAGGGTAAAAGTTCGGAACTAGGCGTGCTGCCACGGATGAAAATGTTTTTCGCGAGGGGTGAAGATAATGATTATAAAAGAGTTAGTCATCTATGGGTACGGAAAGTTTGAACAATACCATCTAAAGTTACAGCCATTTTCTTTAATTTATGGAAAAAATGAAGCAGGCAAGTCTACCATTATGTCTTTCATCCATAGCATTCTTTTCGGCTTTCCGTTGAAACAACAAAGTGAATTACGATATGAACCGAAAACAAGTTCTAAATATGGCGGTCGGATTGTTTTGGAAGACCCTGATTGGGGCATTGTCCAAATTGAACGGGTGAAAGGAAAAGCAATCGGTGATGTAACGGTAAAACTTGAAGACGGCACAATCGGTGATGAAGAATTGTTGCAAGTGATTTTGGGTGGTATGGAAAAATCGACCTATCAATCAATCTATTCCTTTGATATTCATGGGTTACAAAATGTCCAAAAGGTGAAAGGGGAAGAGCTTGGGAAATTTTTATTCTCGACAAGCGCGATTGGAACGGAACAAATTATGGAAACAGATCAGTTCCTTGATAAAGAAATGGACAAGCTGTTTAAACCAAACGGATCAAGGCCGGACATCAATAAACAAATAGCAAAGATGAAGGTGCTGGACAATCAATTAAAGGATGCTAAGAGAAAAATTATAAACTATGAAACTTTGTTGCAAAATTTAACGAACACGGATAACCAACTGGAAGCTAAACGGAAACAAATGGCGGATATTCAACAGGAAATTTTTGAAAAGAAAGAATGGAATCGGATATATCCGTTGTTTATGCAGAGAAAAAATCTTGAGGAGAAACTCACGGAACTGGGTGAATTTCAGTTTCCAAGTAACGGAATTACCCGTTATGAAAAGTTGGCAGCTGAATTACGTACAACAAAAAAACGGCTCGTCCCGTTAAATGAACAATTGGAGGAAATAACAAAAGAGCTCGAAACGATTGAAGTAGATGAACGGATTACGGAGAATAAAGAACCAATCCAATTCATTGTCGAGGATTTACCGAATTACCGTCAAGAAGCCGGAAAGTTGAAAGAGCTAGCCGTCCAAATCAACCAAATTGAGGATGAGTTGCTGCAAATAAAGACTAAGTTACATTATCAAGGTGATCTGGAAGCGATCCGGCAATTTGACTTAAGTTTTGCCAAAAAAGATCAAATCATGGAGCTGGTGAAGAAACAAAGTCATCTGGATGAAAGAAAAAGGGAACTGGAGAAAAATGAAAATGAACTGGGGCAAAAATTAAAGCAGCAAAAATCATTTGTAAATGAACTTGCTCGTAGCCGCTTAAATAAAAAAGAACGGCTTCATTTGGAGAATGTACTCAAGCAGGAGCAAGAAATAAATAAAATTGAAAGCGAACTGAAGTGGATTGACAGTCAACTATCCCAGATACAGAACAAACAATCGATTAAAAAATCAGGAAAAACGACCTTATTGTTTGTGTTTGGTTGTATTTGTATGATTACTCTTGCCTTATTTTGGTTTGATTATTGGCAAATAGCTTTGGGAATTTTATCGGCCTCAGTTTTATTTTCCCTGGTTCTCGTCATAACAGGATGGAGAAAAGCGTCGGATGCAACGATCAAAATGAATGAACCATTAATTTTGAAAAAGAGGCAATTGGAAAAGAAATATGAAGAAATTCAGATCACTTCAGAAGACATTGAACAAGCCCGTGAAAAATTGAATAAAGATCAGCTTATTGCTAAACAGGAAGAAATTGAGAATATTCGGCTCGAACAATTAGAACGGCAATTTGACGAATTAGTTGCAAGTTTTGAACATTGGGAGAATGAAACAAGGGCCATCAATGATGAATTGCTGGAAATGGGAAGAAGTTACTTTTTACCGGACTATATGGCGAAACATCATTTAATGGAATGTTTTACACTGCTTGAACAGTTGAAAACACGCTGGAACGAAAAACAACGAATGTCCCAACAAATTGAGCATTTGAAAATGATCCAGACAGAAAAAGAAGCGATTTTATCAAAATATGATTGGCTTTTTCATGCTTCCTCGCAAAACTATGAGGAAAGAGTACTGCTGCTCAAAACAGAATTGAATAAACAATTGGAGCTTGAGAAAATTCAAGCTGAGAAACTGGCAAAACAACAAGAGCTCGTTAACCAAATTGCGACATGTAAAGCGGAATTGAAGCAAGTCGAACAGGAAATTAACGTATTATTCCAACAAGCAAACGTTGAAACGGAAGCTCAATTTTACTTAGTTGGAGAAAAAAATGAAAAACGGAACGAGTTATTGAATGAATTCGAACTTGTTAATAAACAGTTGGCTCATTCGAACTTAAATCTTCCGGATGGAATGAACCTTATCCCTTCCTATGTGGATGAAACAACATTTACCGAATTGAACCGAATAAAAGAGGCGATAGGCAAAGAAATTGAACAATTAGAGAAAGAACGGGTATCTATTCGCCATGAAATCACGTTGATAGAAGAAGGCGGTACCTATACAGAACTGTTACATCAATTTCATCAAGAAAAATACGAACTGGAAGAAATGGCGCGAACATGGGCTGTGTTTCAGACGGCAAAATATGTTTTGCAAAAAGGGATGGAAAAATATAAGGTTGAACGTCTTCCGAAGGTTCTTTTACAAGCTTCTAAATATTTTTCCTTTATCACCGACGGGGCTTATAAGCAGATTTTTCTTGATCAAGAAAGTGACCAACTGTTTGTCGAACGAAAGGATGGTATGCTTTTTACTCCTAATGAGGTCAGTCAGGCAACAGGAGAACAATTGTATATCAGTTTACGCTTTGCCTTGGCTGTTCTTAGTCATAAGCAAAACCCATATCCGTTCATTATTGATGATGGTTTTGTTCATTTTGATGAAGACCGGCGAGACCAAATGATGTACTTGTTAAAGGAAATTTCTGCTGAATCCGGTGTTCAAATTCTTTTCTTTACATGCCATAATATTTTTAAAAGCTATTTTGATAGACAGCATTCGGTCGTTTTCCTTTGAATTTTTAATAATAATAGAGTTCGGGAATTCGATAAAAATGACGTAAAATCTATTTATTATGGTAAATAAGTTAATAGGAGTCGGGAGGAACGTGTATGACTAAAGGAGTCCGCTTTTATGAGGCTGGTGAACAGGTTGAACAATATTTTTTAATTAAAAATGCTGCCAAAGGAATGGCCAGTAACGGGAAGCCGTTTTTAACTTTAATTCTCCAAGATAAAACCGGGGCCATTGAAGCAAAACTTTGGGATATTACCGAAGAGCTAGAAAAAACATATGTTGAACAAACGATTGTTAAAGTACTCGGTGATATTCAAAGTTATCGGGGGAAATTACAATTGCGGATTCGGAAAATTAGAACGCTGTCCCCGCAAGAAAACATTCCGGTGGACATGTTTATTGAAAAAGCACCGGTTGAAGCAGATGTAATGCTTAGTAAAATTAATCAATGCATTTTTGAAATGACCAATCCGAAAATTCAGCGGATTACCCGTTATTTGATGAAAAAATATGAAAAGCCGTTTTTGGAGTACCCGGCGGCCACGAAAAATCATCATGAATATTACTCCGGTCTTGCTTATCATGTTGTATCCATGCTCGATTTGGCAAAAGCGATTGTCGCGCTTTATCCGAGTCTGAATAAAGATCTGTTATATGCCGGTGTGATTTTGCATGATTTAGGCAAAGTCATTGAATTATCGGGTCCAGTATCACCATCTTATACAATAGAAGGAACATTGCTTGGACATATCACCTTAATGGTCGGTGAAATTGGAAAAGCAGCCGATGAATTAGAAATTACCGGCGAAGAGGTTACTGTCTTGCAACATTTAATCCTCAGTCATCATGGAAAAGCTGAATGGGGGAGTCCGAAGCCGCCGCTGATCCGAGAAGCAGAGGTCTTACATTATATTGACAATCTTGATGCCAAAATTAATATGTTAAACCGGGTTCTTGATAAAACAAAACCCGGTGATTTCAGTGAACGGTTATTTGCCTTGGACAACCGATCTTTTTACAAACCAAGCTTTCAAGAATAAGCTTGTCATAAAAAATCTCCTATATGAATATGCTTGTACAAATAATAGTTTTAAAGGATAGGAGGTTTCGTTTATGGTTGTCCCATTTTGGATTTGGTTGGTTGTGGCCGGTATTGTGATCAGTGCATATATGACGATTCGAACTAATCGGGAAGAAAAGGAAATGGAGTTAAGAGAAGCAGAGCAAGAAGGAGACATTTATATAAAAAGAATGGAAGAAGAAAAGGAAAAACGGAAACAGTTTTATGAAGCATAAGAGCATAACAGGCAAAAAACAGCTTTCCCAAGCGTGGTCGATAATTTTGACCTCATGGGAAAGCTGTTGTTGTGAATATTGACTTCATCCTTCGATTGAAATTGTGGATGAAGGAGGATCATTTATTTTTTAGATCCTGTCTCAACGGAATTTTTCAAAATGTCTTTCAAGTCTTTGTCATTGATTTTTACATCTGCATTTTTAACTGCTTCATCCACAGCTTTTTGAACGGTAGCTGAATCAAGTTTTGATTGCTTCACTTTATCTACCAGTTCTGATTTCATTTTGTCAAATGATTTGACATCTTTTTTCTCTGTTACTTTTGTTGCTTGGATGATATGGTACCCATAGTCCGTTTTGACCGGGTCACTAATTTCATTTTCCTTAAGCTTATATGCGGCAACTGTAAACTCACGAACAAGCTGATCAGGGTTCAACTCACCTAAATCTCCGCCTTTTTCAGCTGTCGCTGTATCTGTTGACAGTTCTTTTGCCAATGCGGCGAAATCTTCACCATTATTTAATCTTTGTTTCACTTGTTTTGCCGTTTCTTCATCAGCAACAAGAATATGGCGTGCCGTTACCGTTTTTGTTTCAATCCCGTATTGTTCTTTTAACTCATCATTTGTCACTTTGATTTTATCTTTTGCTGCTTTTTCTTGGAGAAGTGAAAATTCAAGTATGTCTTTCAATTCATCCTCACTTGAAATGCCCATTTGAGCTAACCAACTTTGGAAATTATCTCCATAAGCGTCCTTGTATTGTTGTAAAGCATTATCTACTTCTTTATCAGAAACCTTATATTTGTCAGACAAAACTTGTTTGTAAACAAGTTCTTTCAGAGTGGATTCGCCATATCGGTCTTTAAGTGTTTGATAAAACTCATCTTGGCTAATATTTCCCGCTTCCGACTCAACAATTGCTTTCCCGTTATTGCAAGCAGTTAAAGTGAGTAGACCGGCTGCCAATGTAAAAGTTAACAGGTATTTCTTCTTCATCAGATTGAACAACTCCTAATCATTTGATTTAATGCTTGTTTCATTTTACCACAAATTTAACTATATCATAATAAAAACAAACAAAAAAATATTTTCTGTATCAGTTGAAATTACAGGATCAATTGTCATATTTCGGGAAATTGGTAATCGTCAAATAACCGGATATTTTTTTCTACCTTAACGACGAGTAAAGTCTCCCATGTTAAAATTTTCGAGATTAAAAAAAGAATGGAGGGGACTGTTTACCCGCATGCGTCCGATTAGTTCAACTAACCATCAGTGGGGGATAGATGACTCACCGATGGAAGTTTTACTGTATAAACTAGGTGTT
This sequence comes from Caldibacillus sp. 210928-DFI.2.18, assembly GCF_020554505.1. Classification (NCBI taxonomy): domain Bacteria; kingdom Bacillati; phylum Bacillota; class Bacilli; order Caryophanales; family Bacillaceae; genus Caldibacillus; species Caldibacillus sp. 210928-DFI.2.18. The sequence goes on along the minus strand of NZ_JAJCHL010000016.1, from coordinate 33,768 downwards.
TTCACTAAACAATTTTTGCACAAATACATAAGATATATTGAATTCGATAAAGGAGGTATGACAGATGACAGTACCGAATGCCAGCCCGTTTGTCCTAATTGTCGTGCTGTTTATTTTATTAATCATTGTAGGGTGTTCGTATTTGTAATAAGAAAAAATGAACCTTAAGTGATAAACAAGTGAATGTATAAAGGAGGTGTCATTATGTCTGAAGGATATCATGGTGGAGGATTTGCATTGATTGTTGTCTTGTTTATCTTGCTTATCATCGTCGGTGCAGCGTACATTTGGTAAATAATGCAGGTAGAAGAAATTCCGGCACCGTTTTGCCATACCTGTATAGTCAACTTGTATTGACTTAAATCGAGACGACCGGAAAAATAGTAAAGGGGCAATTCATCCAATGGATTGCCCCAAAAATTTATCACACCTTAACAGCAAGTCAAGTCCTCCCTCTCAAGATTTTCAAATTTACAAAGAAGATAGGTGGGGGACGGGCTGCCCGCATAAGTCCGATTTGTTCAACTAACCATCAGTGGGGAGAGATGCCCCACTGATAGAAGTTTCATTTTATGTAAACAACATCGCCACATATGATGAGAGCAATAAAATTATCGTAGAAATATTTGTAGTATGGATGATGGTATGATGTTTCTCTTCCGGGATCTCTTTTTGGATACAAAATCTATACATAAGAATATTCAAGTAAAAAATGATAATAGTGGCTAAAATAAGAAAAACAATAAGCAAAAGCATCCCCTCCCAGTACGTCAAGCATAACTTTCTCTATATTAAATCACTCTTCACCCTTAACATCCACTTCATTAGAAATTAAGATTCTTTGATGGTCAAAATTGCGTAGTATACACTATTTTACTCAATAATACTTTTTTTCGATAAATGAAAAGAAGTTTTAAAGTATTAAGAGGTAATTCCGTTTTAAATAGATATTAATAATGTAATATAATATACATCAAAAGCAAAGTAAAAATATATGTATAATCAATGAACAAATATTTAGAAGCCAGTATGAAATATCTCCATCTACCTGTAGTATAATAAGTACAGTTGAAATCCCAACCCTAAAGGTAAAAAATTTTTCTTAGCTTCTATCAGGATTTAGTCAAAAGATTAATTCTATCATAACTGCGATGGTATTAAAGACTATATGGATTCGAAAACAACCGTCTTAAATGATTGTGATAATGTTTAGTCGAACTTGGACATGTTTTTTTGCATACAGATGCCAAATCATTTAAGTACTAACATACTTTACAGTGGGTTTTATAAAAAATCAATGAGAAAATGAAAAAAGATTTTGACGGAAGATGACAAAAGATGACAAGTTGAAGGATGATAGACAATGATGGATGAATTGTTAAAGCGGATCGAAAGGCTGGAATATTATCAACAATTACTACTTGAGATCGTGAATACTAATGATTACCCCTTCACAAAATTAATCATTCAGAAAAAACTAGGGCCGGAAGAAGTTTTGGAATTCCAACAGCTTTGTGAATATATGAACAATAAACTCCAAGAACAAAAAGCGGAAGGATTATTATATTTTTATCCGCTTCTTAAAGAGTTCTCTGATAAATTGAACAGAAAACTGGAGGTGAAAGAAACCGTTGAATCCTGTTTACAACAATATCTTTATGTTGAGTTAATGACCGAATTTAAGAAATGCTTACTCGGCTAAACCACTTCTTTTTCCTTGTTATCTTTTTCTTTTATATCCTTATGATGTATGTTCAGTTTTTCTATATCTGTGTATGTTTTTTTGAAAATATCCATAAAGTCATCACCGTATATATTACGGACGATGGCTATTAACTCTAATATATCGGGATATTTGCCATAAATATCTTTCAAAGGCTTAGCACCCATTAAAATTGCATGTTTTGACGGATCAAATTTCTCTAGTAATTCAATGATAAGGTTTTCGCCTTTTTCCGTTAAACGGATATACGTATTTCTTTTATCCTCGACCTTCTTGGAAAAAGTCAAGTAACCCCTTTCTTCCAACTTTTTTGAAAAATTGAAAGCAGTTGAAACATGCATGACACCAAATTTGGCAATATCGGATATAGATGCTCCGTGTAAATGGTAGGCGATCCATAAAATATGATGTTCGTTGATGTTCAAATTGTATGGTTTGATCCATTGTTGCCAGTCTTTTTCTATGGCCTTCCAAAGTGCTTTTCCCAATTGTGAAATTTTTTGTGTAAATAAAAGCGCTTCAAGTTTTGAAAAATCTTCCATATCATCACCTTCTACTTTTTGATTTAACATTGTGGTAAAAAAGAAAAAATTAATGAAAACTCAGGCATCCGAGCCTTTAGGCGACTCGGGACGTGTAGTAAACCCAATAAAAATAACACTTCATTTCAAATTGAACAAATTCCGACCTTTTACCTATTTCCCTTTTTACACTATTCTGTCATGTATGTTTCAAAAAATTTTATTATATTATTTCAAAATTCTACATTGATCACAAAAAATCCTTTTTATTTTGAAAAAATTTTTTGTTTTTATAATATAACTTTATGGTCGCACCAAAAATGTTTTACGTAAATTTTTAGAAAAGATTTGTATATCGGTCGAAAATTCCGTAAATTTTAAAAAGTACGCTTTTGGGTAAAGGAAAGAGAACTTGGGTTACTTTCCAAGTTCTCTTTCACTGAAAAGCAATTAGGCGAAGGTCATTTTGCTTCTTTCCATGATTTTCGCGACGATTGGATAGACAATAACAATGGCGATTGTGTTCAACAAAGCTGTTGGCAACACAATTGTTGTAAACATTAACATGAATGCACCATCCAATCCAATTATTAAAAATGCAGAAGCAAGGAATATAGTTCCTGAAATAATCGTGCCAATAGCCGTTAATACAGCATTGCTAATAATGGAACGATTCTTTTTGACTAGTAGGAACAACCCGTAAAATGCAAAAGCCGAGATAAATTTATCAATGATGTTTGGAAAAAAGCCACCTGGTACACCAGTTGTTAATCCGGAGATAATTCCGGTTGCCAGACCGAGTAGGATAATATTTTTCTTATCGGGAAATAGAATAATTGCCAAAAACATCATTAGTAAACTGAAATCCGGTTTCATGCCTCCTGCACCAATACCGGGGATCAATATATGCAATGCAGCCCCAATCCCCACAAATAAAGCCATAATAACTAATTCTTTTGTTTTCATCTCTATTCTCTCCTCTGCTGTTCTCTTCTCAACTTAACTCCTTTTGTATCCTATGATCAAAAGCGAGTTGGTTTGACTGTATTATAACATACGTTTCTTTTCGATAAAAGATATTTTTCAAAAAGTCTGGAAAAGAAGTTTTGATACACGTGCTGTATGCATGTTTGCTCATCTGTATGAAAACGATCTATTTTATAAGACCATTTGTTTCTTCTTCTCTTTTTATTATATGAGCATAATCATATTTGGTCGGCAATCGATTTAGCGATCTTTTGCAAATCTTCTTTTGTATACTCGCTTGTATGTGTCTTCCAAACGGCACCAAAGCCGTCACCTTCACCATATCGCGGAATCAAATGGACGTGATAATGGAAAACGGATTGTCCAGCATATTCTCCATTGTTGTTTAATAAATTTAACCCAATTGGATTGTATGCATTTTTAATAGCGTTTGCAATTTTCGGTACGGCAGAGAACAGCTTGCTTGCTACATCCGGAGTTAATTCATAAATATTTGCCTGATGGGTTTTCGGAATGACAAGCGTATGTCCTTTTGTCACTTGAGAAATATCAAGGAACGCTAACACATTTTCATCTTCATACACTTTAGCAGATGGAATTTCTCCGTTTAAAATTTTACAAAAAATACAATCCGACATTTCTATCATCCTTTCTAATTTCATATTGTTACCTATTTTATCATATATTACCAAGAATGGGTAAAAGTAGATGAGGATTGAACAGGAAAATCTTCTGATGTCCGACTTTTTAGGAAAGTGCAGATAATCTCTGTTGAAAATGTAAACATTAACGTAAAAAAGGCAAGACCTGTGTTCAGTAACTGAACATTGGTCTTGCCCGTGCGAAGGGAAAATGAAAGCGGGTTTGTTACTACTCAATCAGGCAGGTTTCTAAAGAATCTAAAGCATTCAAGCTCATCATCCCCGTTTCTTCATAAAAATTATGAACGACTTCGGTTGATGATCTTTGACAAACACCTCATTTATTGAAGTGGGTTTTCTGAATGCATAGCTCTTTTTAAAACGAGTTCAGTATCTTTCGTAAACACCCCATTTGAATAAAAGTTATTTTCCCTTCAAAAATTAGCATAACCAGATTTAAAAAAATCATACGACGACAGAAAATAATTTTTTTATCTGCCGTAAATTTGCTAAACTAAAATTAATATACTGGACAAGCAACGAAAATTAATTCAAAGGAAACATAAAGATATCTTTGACTGTTAAGCAATGTAAAGGAGAATGATCATGAGCTTACTAGAAGTTCGGTCGCTTTCAGGCGGTTATACGAAAAAAAATGTGTTAAATGAAGTGAGTTTTGAAATTGAAAAGGGGGAGATTGTAGCACTGATTGGGCTTAATGGGGCCGGCAAAAGTACGACTATCAAGCATGTTATCGGTTTAATGGAACCAAAAAAAGGGGAAATTCGTATAAACGGAAAGACGATTCATGAAGATCGTGACGGTTATCGAAAAAAATTCTCCTATATTCCGGAAACACCGGTCTTGTATGATGAATTAACCCTGGAAGAGCATTTAAAATTGACTGCCATGGCTTATGGGGTGCCGGAGGATGAATATAACCGGCGAATCGATCAATTACTGAAAGAGTTTCGTATGCAGAAAAGGCTAAAATGGTTTCCCTCCCATTTTTCTAAAGGAATGAAACAGAAGGTCATGATCATGTCGGCATTTTTAGTGGAACCTGAACTTTATATTATTGATGAACCGTTTGTAGGATTGGATCCGTTAGCTATACAAAGTCTCTTGCAACTTTTACAAACAAGGCAAAGCAAGGGAGCGGGTATTTTAATGTCTACGCATATTTTAGCAACAGCAGAAAAATATTGTGACCGTTTCGTTATTTTACATAATGGGGAAATCAAAGCAAAAGGGACGATGGAAGAGCTGAGGAAACAATTCAATTTAAAGGATGCCAGTTTGGACGATTTATACATTCAATTGACAAAGGAAGACACCAAAGATGAATAGAGATCGACTTTGGAATGAAAGATTCATGGAGCGCTTAAAAGAGTTGCTTCGTTACGGTAGGTACATATTTAATGACCATCTTTTAATTGTATTACTTTTTGCCGTTGGTGGCGGGGCATACTATTATAAAGACTGGGTAGCAACGTTGGATGAAACATTCCCGACAGCCGGACTTTTTGCGGTTGTTTTTGCCTTATTATTAACGAATGGGACGGTTATTACGTTTTTAAAGGAGGCTGATAAAGTATTTTTGCTTCCTATAGAAACAAATTTGACAAGTTATTTTGTCCGAGCGTACATATTAACAGTCCTGTGGCGGTTATCTATTACGTTCATTGTTTTGCTTATTTTGATACCCATTTATTTGCAAACAACCGGTACCGGAAAAGCATTGCTTGTCTTTAGTGGCTTACTGGTTTTGCTTCAATTTCTCAATCTTTATACTCGCTGGAAAGTTGATTACGATACGGATCAGGCATCGGTTACATGGGATTTAACTGTACGACTGTTATTAAACGGTTTACTGGTGTTCTTTTATATCAATAAAAGATATGCGCTTTTTGCGATTGTCTGCATCATTTTCGTTATTTATGCGGCCTATTTTCGTAACAAAATGAAAAACAGCGGGCTCCCGTGGGAACGGTTGATTGTTAATGAAGAGCGAAGAATGGCGTTTTTTTACCGGATTGCGAATTTATTTACGGACGTCCCACAATTACGAAACCGGATAAAACGCAGAAAATGGGCGGATATGTTTATGAAAAGTCGTCGCTGGACACCAAGCAGCACGTATTCGTTTCTCTTTGTTCGAACTTTTTTCAGGAGCGGTGATTATTTCGGTTTGTTTATGCGATTAACTGCCATTGCTGCTCTGCTTATTTGGGGCTTGAACGGTTCATATATTGCTTTTGCGATCGCGATACTTTTTATTTATTTGACCGGTTTCCAACTGATTAGCCTATGGAAACATTATGATGCGGTCATTTGGCCGGATCTTTACCCGGTCGGTGAAGACACAAAGAAAAAAGCCTTTTTAAAAATCATGTTAAATATATTATGGACACAAAATATTATTTTTACGGTTAGCTTCATTACCTCATTTGAATTTCAAAGAGGGCTCCTGTTGTTTCTTGTTTTAAGTGGATTTTGCTATGCTTTTGTTTTTCTTTATTGTAAAAAACGAATTGAAAAACTGGATTGATTCATATACGAGGTGGTCAGGAGATGGAATATGAAAGAAAAGCTTATGATGAGCTTTTACAATGGCAGAGAGAAATCCGAAAGAAAGGGAGTCTTTTGAACCGAATTTCCAAACAAGCACAAAATAAGATGAGTCAACTGATACCTGAAAAAGCTCAAAACGTGATCACCGAGGCTGTGAAAAAAATGGTCACTGCGGTACTATCCGGTTCAAATCTTCTTTTTACCAATGACTTTCCTAAAACATATTCATTGGAAGAAAAAGAAGCACTGATTAAAGAGCAATTGGATAAATATCGAAAAGCTGCGACCGTGGAAGGCGCCGGAACAGGTGCTGGGGGGATTTTACTTGGGTTGGCCGATTTTCCGCTTCTTTTATCAATAAAGTTGAAATTTCTTTATGATGTGGGAAAAATTTATCACTATCCTTTAGATCAATATGAGGAACGACTCTTTTTATTAATGGTTTTCCAACTTGCTTTTTCCAGTGATGAAAAACGGATTGAGACTTTGGAAATAATTGAAAATTGGGATAGAGAAAAAGAGCGGCTCGTTGATCTTGATTGGCAAACATTTCAGCAAGAATATCGCGATCATATTGATTTTGTGAAAATGCTGCAAATGGTGCCGGGAATCGGTGCCGCGGTGGGCGCTTATGCAAATTATAAATTGCTGGACAGATTAGGGGGAACGGCGATATTTTCTTACCGAATGCGTTATTTTAATAATTTAAAAAATATTAGGGTTGAATGATCAGGGGGGATTTGCTTGCTCCCCTTCCCGGCAGTTTTTGTAGTCGTATAGATAGATAATGAATTTCATAGAATAGAAGTTTTTTCATAAAATAAGTAATACTCCTGATATCACATCAAGATCATATCAGGAGGATTTTATTTCGGGTCTTTACAAAATATTAGAAAAATTCCCGTGTCATTCCTTGCCTGTATGGTGAAATAACTTTTAAAATTGATTTTGATATTGCACAGCTGCAGTGAATAATGTTTTTGCTGCTATTAACATTCCTTGTTCATCAATATCAAATTTCGGGTGATGATGTGGAAAACAGTCTTTCTCATGAACTGGTTTTGCCCCGGTGAAAAAGAAAGTACCTTTCACATGCTGCAAGTAATAGGCAAAATCTTCGCCGACCATCCGTTTCTCACATTCTATTACATTAGTGACTCCCGGTACATTTCCGGCACATTTGGCGAGAAATTCCGTCTCCTCTTTATGGTTAACGACAGGCGGATATCCTCGAAAATAATGGTAATCATATGTACAATCATTGGTGAGACAGGTGCTCTTAATCATTTTTTCAATGAATTGTTCAATCTGATTGCGAACTTCTTCGTTAAACGTCCGTACCGTTCCTGTTAACTCCACTTTATCCGGAATTACATTAAATGCATGTCCGCCATTTATTTGCCCAATGGTAACGACTGCAGACTGAATCGGATCAATGAATCGACTAACAATCTGTTGCAAATTTAGGACAAGTTGGCTGGCGGCTACTATTGGATCTTTGGCAGCATGGGGATAGGCTCCGTGTCCGCCTTTCCCGTTTATCGTAATTGAGAAGCGATCGGCGGCAGCCATAATCGGCCCCGTACGAAAAGAAATTTGTCCGACCGGTTCCGTAGACCATAGGTGAGTTCCAAATATAACGTCCACTCCGTCCAAACAGCCGTCTTCGATCATTGACTTTGCCCCGCCCGGAACATATTCTTCCGCATGTTGATGGATAAAAACATATTCCCCGGAAAGCTCATCTTTCAAATCGAAAATGATACTGGCAACAGATAATAATGTCGCAGTATGTCCGTCATGACCGCAAGCATGCATCACGCCGGGAACGGTTGATTTATAAGGAACGTCTTTTTCATCTTGAATTGGTAAAGCGTCAAAATCTGCCCGCAATGCAACGGTTTTTCCCGGTTTAGCGCAACGGATACGGGCAACTACGCCATTTCCACCGACATTTGTTTGAACTTGGACACCTAAATTTTTATAAAAATTTGCGATATATTTTGCTGTCTCAAATTCTTTAAATGACAGTTCCGGATGTTGGTGCAAATATCTTCTTATTTTTACCATGTGATCATAATTTTTTTCCAATAATTGATAAGCTTTTTCCAACATATTCATCCCCCTGATTCGTATAGAATTATTCATCGATTTCATTGAGACCAATATAATATTCGTTCAAATAGGATGGTCCGGCATACATTTTTATTTTATTAACCTCAATACTTCTGTCTTTTTCGTCGGGGAAAGCAAATTCTTCCATATCTTTCCATGCCTTAAAAGCTTCTTTACTTTTCCAGAAGGTAATAATAAGATACGTATGATTTTTCATTGGCCGTAAAATGCGGGCTGCAAGAAATTCGTCTGCATTGTCCAATCTACGGGGGCGTTTGCTTAATTCATGTTCAAATACCGGAGAATCTTCATCTCTGACCGGAATATAGTGGAATAGTGCATATCCTTTGACCGGAACACTACCGGTAGATTCCAAGATTTCGTATTTTCTTGGCATTTGGAACACAGTTTTTCCGTTTGTTTCGTGGAACAATAGAGCATGATCAGACCCGAAGAACAAGGTAATGTTTTCTTTCTTGAATTTCTCGGCGATTTTTTGTAAAAAGTCTGCAGTACCTGTCGTTAAATAGACATATTTCATCATATTTCACCTCATTTTATGAGCATATTCGTTTTAAACAAATTGTCGTTAATGGTATGGTTGAATTAGAATGTAATCATTATTTTATTGCAAAATTTGATTTTAGCCAAACCGTTTAAGTTGATCCCACTCGTAGCGGTGTGGAGCGGATGATAGGCCCCTACTGAATACATGTCGGTTTTTGAAATGATTATTATAAAATAGTAATGATAATTTAACAAATTTATGACAAATATTAATGAAATCTATACAATGACCGTAAAAACATGTATAGTGATGATGGTCTATTTATAACTATTATAATTTAATAACAAAATTTTTTTAACTTTTTATTGAAAATATTTATTTATTTGGCAATGTTATAATCGAAACTTGCTACCAGCCTGATAAAAATACGAAAGGTGATTACTGTATATGTCCAGACTAAAAAATGACACTTTCTTAAAAGCTGCCAGAGGGGGAAAAACAAATCATATTCCGGTCTGGTATATGCGGCAGGCAGGACGGTCACAACCGGAATACAGGAAATTGAAAGAAAAATACTCTTTATTTGAAATCACTCATCAACCGGAGCTTTGTGCCTACGTGACGAGACTGCCTGTTGAACAATATGGTGTAGATGCGGCTATTTTATATAAGGATATTATGACACCGTTACCTGCTATGGGTGTGAACGTTGAAATTAAAGGCGGGTTCGGTCCGGTCATTGATCAGCCGATTCGGACTTACCAAGATGTTGAAAGATTGGGGCAAATCGATCCGGAACATGATCTCCCGTTTGTGTTGGATACGATCCGGTTATTAACAACCGAACAATTGACCGTCCCGCTAATCGGGTTTGCCGGGGCACCGTTTACTTTGGCGAGTTATATGATCGAAGGCGGTCCGTCGAAAAACTATAATAAAACAAAGGCGTTTATGTATAGTGAGCCTCGTGCTTGGTTTTTGTTAATGGAGAAACTGGCAGACATGACCATCGCTTATGTAAAAGCACAAATTCATGCCGGAGCCAGTGCAATCCAAATTTTTGATTCTTGGGTGGGTGCATTAAATGTTCAGGACTACCGGAATTTTATGAAGCCGACAATGTTACGGATTTTTTCTGAATTAAAAAAAGAAAATGTTCCACTCATTTTGTTCGGTGTCGGTGCAAGTCACTTAATAATGGAATGGAATGATTTACCTGTTGATGTGATTGGACTGGACTGGCGGTTGGAAATTCGCGATGCCAGGGCGATGGGAATTACGAAAACCTTACAAGGAAACCTTGATCCTGCTGTCCTTCTTGCACCTTGGGAAGTGATTGAAGAGCGGGTGTCTGACATCCTAACCCAAGGTATTACACAACCGGGATATATTTTTAATTTAGGCCATGGAATCTTTCCTGATATAAAGCCGGAAACGATAAAACGGTTAACCCAATTTATTCATGAATTTAAACAATAACGGTGAAGGTCTGTAGTGATAATAGGACGGCTTTTCGGCAAAATAAATACGAGGTGATACGAATGAGCAAGAAAAAAATCGGGCTTCTCGTTATGGCTTATGGAACCCCGTATACAGAAGAAGATATTGAACCGTATTATACACATATTCGGCATGGCAGAAGACCCGCAGATGAATTAATTGAGGATTTAAAAAGTCGTTACCGGGCAATTGGCGGTATTTCACCACTGGCTGAAATAACAAAATCCCAGGCAGAAAAGTTAACGAAATATTTAAATCGAGTTCAAGATGAAGTTGAATTCCAATTGTTTATCGGTTTAAAACATATTCACCCGTTTATTGAAGATGCGGTAAAAGAAATGCATAAAGAAGGAATTACTGAAGCTGTCAGCATTGTTTTAGCACCGCACTACTCGACCTTTAGTATTAAGGGATATAATGAACGGGCGAAGAAAACAGCCGATGAACTCGGTGGAATCCAGATCGTTTCCGTTGACCAATGGTATGATGAACCGAAATTTATTGATTTTTGGGTAAATCAATTAAAAGCTACGATAGAAAAAATGCCGGGAGAAGAGCGCAATCATTCCGTTGTCATTTTCTCGGCACACAGCTTGCCTGAAAAAATTTTACAAGCCGGTGACCCGTACCCCGATCAATTAGCCATGACAGCAAAATTAATAGCTGAGAAAGCCGGTATTGATGCATATGCTGTTGGTTGGCAAAGTGCCGGTCAAACAGCGGAGCCTTGGCTTGGTCCTGATGTGCAAGACCTAACAAAAGATTTACATAAGGAAAAAGGCTATAAAGCATTTATTTATTGCCCAATCGGGTTTGTTGCAGAACATTTGGAAGTCCTATTTGATAATGATACAGAATGCCAAATCGTCTGTGAAGAAATTGGAGCAAGCTACTACCGCCCGGAAATGCCAAACGATCACGATCAATTCATCGAAGCATTGGCAAATGTTATTTTAAACAGATTAAATGAATAAGGAATATAGAAAATGAAAAAGCTGTCTCATCTGATTCTGTTATGATGAGACAGCTTTTTAGTGTTTTTCTTATAAGTTTACGTTTTAACTCAGCCAGTTCCCGGATTATTTTAAGATTAGTCCATATCTTTTAAGCCGATGCATTTATGACAAACATTTCCATAACATTCATGTTGTTCCTCAATTTCTTCGCCGCATTTTTGGCAATACTTTGAAGGTAGGTTTTGGAAAAATTCGAGAATACTTAAAATCATTTGAATCGCCCCTTTTTTAATTTGTATTACCATTGTATTATAACAAGATGAAAAATGCAACTGTGTTTTAAAACAAATTATTTATTCTATCCGCGAGTCAAAATTTGTTATCGAAAGATTTGGGGTAATGTGTGGTAGATAGATGGGTAGCCACTACGGTAATTTTGTCGACGTTAAAAAGAACCTTTAGATTAGGAAATAGTTCGAATAATGTAGTATAGTGAATTTTAGAATACTTGGTATAGGAGGTATCTTTTTTGAAATTAACCATTATTGGTCCGTGGGGCGGGTATCCGAAAGTGAATGAAGCGAGTGCCGGGTACATATTAGAGCATGACGGTTTCAATCTTTTAATAGATTGTGGAAGCGGGGTATTGTCAAAACTTCAACAATATATAAAACCAACTGATCTTGATGCTTGTATTATTAGCCACTATCATCCCGATCATAACGCCGATATTGGTGTACTACAACACGCACTTTTAATTGACATGTACTTGACCGGGAATAAAAAAACACTTCCTATCTATGGTCACGATTTAGATAAGGAATCATTTGCAAAGCTTTCTTATAAAGATATTACAATCGGGATAGCCTATGATCCGGAAAATGAGTTAAAAATCGGTCCTTTTTCGATCCGTTTTTTACGCACTATCCATCCCGTTCCGTGCTTCTCATTCCGAATTGAAGCGGATGGAAATGTATTTGTGTTTACCGGTGACAGTGCTTTTCAAGAAGCATTTATCGATTTTGCAAAAGATGCAGCGCTTCTTTTGTCCGAATGTAATTTTTATGGTAACATGGATGGCAGTAGAGCCGGCCATATGAACAGTAGGGATGTAGGAAAATTAGCCGATCAAGCACAAGTCCAAAGACTGATTTTGACTCATTTGCCCCATTATGGCAATCTTGAACAATTAGTTTCGGAGGCCGGTGAACGATACAAGGGACCAATTCACTTGGCAAAACTTGGGGATATATGGAAGATATAGGAGGAGTCTTACATGCTTTACGTTGATAATAAAGGAATAAATGACCCGCAAATGAATCTGGCCATTGAGGAGTACATATTAAGAAATTTAGATATCAATGAGTCTTATTTACTTTTTTATGTAAACGGGCCGTCAATTATCATCGGTCGTAATCAAAATACGATTGAAGAAATTAATACCGAGTACGTTGAGGCAAATGATATTAAAGTGGTCCGTCGAATGAGCGGCGGTGGTGCGGTATACCACGATTTAGGTAACTTAAATTACAGCTTTATTACGAAAGATGAAGGTAATAGCATCCAAGATAATTTCAAAAAATTTACGAAACCGGTAATTGATGCGTTACGGAAACTAGGTGCCAATGCAGAATTGATGGGGAGAAACGATATTGAAATCGACGGTCGCAAAGTTTCCGGTACTGCCCAATTTGCAACGGGCGGCAGAATGTACACCCACGGAACTTTGATGTTAAACTCCAATTTGGATAATGTCACAAAAGCATTGAAACCGAAAAAGGAAAAAATTGAATCCAAAGGTGTTAAATCTGTTCGTGCTCGGGTCGGTAATATTTCCGAATTTATTGATCGGCAAATGACGATTGAAGAGTTTAAACAGTTTATTTTAGAAAATGTATTTGAAGCGGAAGGCAGTGAAATTAAAGAATATGTACTGACGGATGAAGATTGGAAAAACATCGAGGAATTATCAAAATCGAAATATCAAACATGGGAATGGAATTACGGAAAATCACCGAAATCCAATATTCAAAATTCAAAACGTTTCCCGGTTGGTACCATTGATGTTCGTTTACAAGTTGATAAAGGCATTATTCAAAATGTGAAAATTTACGGGGATTTCTTTGGCTGGGGGGATGTAGCGGATATTGAAACAAAATTGAAAAACGTTCGCTATAATAAATCTGCCTTACAAGACGCATTAAAAGATATAGATATAAAGTATTACTTTGGCAATATCGAAATGGAAGATTTCTTAAATTTAATATACTGATTTTCAAAGGCTGTCCAAAGTGTTGACGTTCCTTTTTGGACAGCCTTTCTCTACTCTCAGCGGTTGTGTGGAGAGGAATCTATCGGCTTGCGTTAGAAAATACTTGACACATAAATTTTTGCAATTATAATTAATTTATTACTAATTTGTTTTTTGAATATAATGGTTAACACCAAAACTGTAAAGCTTACACGCAAAGGATAATATTTGGGGTTGTACGAATGGCGGATTTTGCATAAAATTTCCGTCAAACGTTTTTTGGTGCTAATCAGATAAACTACTTTGGAGGGAAATGGTTAATGGGGAAGTTGAGAAAAAGTGTTTCTTTCATCTTGCTTGCGAGTCTGTTAATTCTTGCAGGTTGCACGTCAAATAAAGAGTCTTCATCCGGTGGAAACGGCGGCTCAAATTCGAAAAGTGGAGGAGGAGAAACATATACAATTGGAATCAGCCAATATGTGAATCACCCGTCTTTGGATGCGGCAACGGAAGGGTTTAAAAAAGCATTGAAAGAATCAGGGTTAAAGGTGAAATATGATGAACAAAATGCTCAAGGTGATCCGAATAATGCCAAAACCGTGGCACAAAATCTTGTTAATGGCGGGGTTGACTTAATTTTTGCCAATGCAACACCAAGCGCTCAGGCAGCTGCGGGTGCGACAAGCGATATTCCGATCGTATTTACATCGGTAACCGACCCGATAGGAGCTGAATTAGTAAAATCAATGGAGTCACCCGGAGGAAATGTGACGGGAACGGCAGATATGCATCCCGACTCGATTCCAAATACAATTAAATTTATTGATGAACAAATGGATGTAAAAAAAGTCGGGACGATTTATAATGCCGGTGAGCAAAATTCAGTGAAACAAATCGATGAAATGAAAAAAGCGATAAAAGGTACTGATTTACAATTGGTCGAAAAAATTGTGGCTAATACTTCTGAAGTTAAGCAAGCCGCAGATGCACTTGTTGACAGTGTTGATGTGATATATATTGTTACTGATAACACGGTTGTTTCGGGATTAGAATCCGTCATACAAGTTGCCCAGAGCAAGGATATTCCATTATTTGTCGGAGAATTGGACTCCGTTAAACGGGGTGGATTTGCTGCATACGGTTTTGACTATGCCGATATCGGTTATGAAGCCGGACAACTTGCAATTCAAATTTTAAAGGATGGGAAGAAACCTAGTGAACTTCCTGCCCAATATCCGCAAAAATTGAAGCTGGTTATTAACAAAACCGCTGCTAAAGAAATGGGGATTCAATTAAAGCCGGAATGGGATGAATTGGCGGAATATGTTGAATGATATCGTGAGGAAGAAAAGTACCAAATTGGTTTAATGGGCAATCCGTAGAGCATGGATTGAAGTTTCACCAAATATATTGTATAGCAATCTATAATAACGGAGTCAGTCATATATGTCTGTACTCCTTTATTATTTCATGGTCATATTTTCTAGTAATCTTTTGAAATACAAATTTGTTTTGTGTTCTTTTTGTTACATGTGGATTTTAGGAGGGGTTGCATTGGAAACGAATGTACTGGATAAACCTGCAAACCAATTTAAACTTGGTTTACAAGGCGGCGCTACAATTGCCATCGGGTATATGCCGGTTGCAATTACATATGGGTTTATTGCCAAAACAACGGGGCTGACTCTGGGTGAAACCGTTTTAATGAGCCTCATTGTTTATGCGGGTGCATCCCAATATATGTCTCTGGATATGATTTCTAAACAGATTGGAGTCATTGAAATTATTTTGACGACGTTCATCGTTAATATTCGTCACTTGTTGATGAGTGCATCGTTAAACGAAAAAGTAGAGCAAGACAAACCGATCAAAAAGGCGCTTTATGCTTTCGGTATCACTGATGAAACTTTTTCTGTTGCAGCGGTTCAGAAAGAAAAATTGACAACTGGTTATATGTTTGGACTAACGTTCATAGCTTATAGTAACTGGGTTTGTTTTTCCGGTGTAGGCTATATTGTTGGTGCCAGTCTTCCTGAACTTTTTCAAGAAGGAATGTCGATTGCGCTTTATGCAATGTTCATCGGGCTGTTAGTGCCGTCGATGAAAGGGAGTAGGAAAGTTGTCTTTCTCGCAACAGTTGCTGCCTTATTTAATAGTTTATTTGTTATGACGGAAGTTTTGTCAACGGGTTGGGCAATTGTTTGTTCAACATTAATTTCGTCATGCCTTGTTGAACTCATTATTCTGTTGAAGAAAGGAAAGGAGGATGGACCGAGTGAATAGCCAAATTGTTTGGATGATTATTGGAATGGGACTGGCTACGTACATTCCGAGAATGATTCCCCTTGTTATCTTACAAAAATTGCAACTACCCGTGTTTTTGCAAAATATCCTGCAAAACGTCCCTTATGCGATTCTTGGTGCACTCATATTCCCAGGCGTATTTTTTATTCATGAGGACATCTGGTTCGGGGTTGTTGGTGCGGCGATTGCTTTTACCTTTGCCTCTTTTTTCTCGAATGTTGTTGTTGTCGTAATCGGGTCAATCTTTGCATTGTCTGTCGTTTCTTTTTATTTTTAATTTTTAATTTAGAAAAACAAGGGGAACATACAAAAGTGGGATACTAACAAATGGTTGGTGAATAGGTTGAGAAAGAAAATAATCCTCATCTTTTTGACATGTTATGTTTTATTTATCGGTTTTCTTTATTTGTATTTATTTAATTGGAACACGGGAGCGCTGTCGGCGGATGAAATTGGAACCGCAGTAGATCCGGCAACCTTCCTTACTGGAGAAGAACTGGTCTTGTCCGAGCAATATTCAAATATCCGGAATCTTTTGTTTTTCTTGGGAATTCCGTATGAATGGCTGTTTTATTTGCTCATTTTACTGCTTGGAATTGGAAAAGTTTTTGAAAAATGGGCAGAATCAACTTCAAAAAGATGGCTGTTTAAAAGTGCGATTTTCACCTTTTGTTTATCCTTTGCTTCTTTTTTATTCTTTTTTCCACTGGGATTTGTCGGCTACCGGTTATCAAAAAGTTACGGTCTTTCGAATGAAACGTTCCATGGTTGGATGAGGGATCAACTAATTGACTTTTGGATTGAATGGGTGTTTTTATTTATTATCGTCACATTCCTGTATTGGTTAATCAGGAAAAGTGAAAAACGCTGGTGGTTATATGCTTGGTTTCTCTCCATACCATTTACAGTATTTATGATGTTTATCCAGCCGGTTATCATTGATCCTTTATACAATGATTTTTATCCGTTAAAAGACAAGGCTTTGGAAGATAAAATTCTTTCGTTGGCAGCTAAGGCGGATATACCCGCGGAGCATGTCTATGAAGTAAATATGTCGGAAAAAACAAATACGCTCAATGCCTATGTGACAGGAATCGGTTCGAATTCGCGAATTGTCTTATGGGATACAACATTAACGAAATTAGATGACGAGGAAATTTTGTTTATCATGGCTCATGAGATGGCCCATTATGTGGAAAAACATATTTATTTCGGGATTGCCGGTACTCTATTATTATTATTGGCAGGGTTATTTATAACGGCAAAATTGTTGGACGTTTTATGTGATAAATATGGCGGGATATTGAGGATTTCTGACAAAACAAAACTTTCTTCTTTACCGCTTATTTTACTTATTTTATCGGTCTTGTCCTTTGCAGCAAGCCCGATATCCAACGCCGTCAGTCGTTATCAAGAAGAACGAGCCGACCGTTATGCCATTGAAATGACAAGAGATGTCGATGCAGGGATTTCAACTTTTCATGAATTAACAAGAGCAGGACTTAGTCAAGTAAATCCACCGAAACTTGTGAAATGGTTTCGATATGGCCATCCAACCATGAAGGAGCGGATTGAAATGATTGAAACATATGAGCAAAATAAGTAGATGCTGTTATTCAGGGTCCGGGCAAAAGAAAAGGTCCGGTCCTTAACTTTTTACTGGAATTGATTTTGTCGCAAAGCTTCATTATCGGTGGTTTAAACTGGATGGGGGAAACGAAGACCCAGAAAAAAACTGCTAAAACAGCAGTTAGAAGGTTGCGTGTAAAACTTAAGCTAAGCATTTAATTGTTCTTCTATTTCTGTCAATTGTTTTGCAAGAAGGAAAAATGATTCTCTATCACATTGATCAATTGCTTCATCAATTTTTTCTTTAATCACTCTTCTCTTTTCCTTTAAGAGTGCTTCTTGAATCAACAAATCGATGTAGACCGATTGAATAAATTTATCCTTTTGTTGTGTATTCTCTAATGATGCTTTTGTCAATTCAGCAAAAGAATTTTCCCTTTTCATAACGTTTCCTCCTCTCATTTTTTACTTCCCTTAGACTTCAGCCGACGAAAAATAATTATTAGTAACATTATATTCGTAAACGGGTAAAAACTCAACCTATTTTATCTAATGTTCAGAAAAAGTTTTAAATGGTGATTGTTATATTTATTTATAAAAATACAAAATGTCTATGGACTATATAGAAAAAACATGATAAAATAAAACTGTATGTGTGCTTAAAATAAAAAGGAGGAAATTATGTCGAAGAAAGTGGTAAAAACATGTTTTGAATTTCAATTTGATTCAATGATCATGGCCATCATCCCCGAGCAGTATGGAAGCAAATTATATTCAAGGGTATTAAAAACAGATGGAGAAGTATTGATTCCGTACAGTCCCTTGGAAGTTATAAAGAAAAGTTGTCATTTATATGCTTCCAGTTTTGAAGGAAGAAAAGAAGGGACAAAGGAGTTAATTGGTGTCACACATAAACCGCCCATCGTCATTGATCCGATTCAATCCATTTACTTTTTTCCGACTGCATCCCCGAAACAACGGCATTGTATGTGGATTTCCCACAGTCATGTTCTGGCCTATAATAATGCGGGAAGTCTGAATACGGAAGTTATTTTTACTAATAAAATGAGGCTTCAAGTTCCGATGTCATGCGGATCTTTTGATAAGCAAATGTTAAGAACGGCATTGTTAAAAACAAAAATTGACCCAAGATTTATTCAAGCTGAAAGAAACAGACAAATTTTGTATCAAAGGTTTGAACAAGGGCTTGAGGCAATGGAAAGAAGAAGTCATTATGACGTATCTTTGGACGAGCCTTTTGGACGATCATATTGGTCGTCAAATCGTTTAAATAAATAATTTGTCAATAAACTTTCAACGTAATTACGTAATCGCGGATTGAAATAACTGTGATATTCTTCATACCCCTTGTAAATGAACAGGTAAGTCGTAAATGTATCATCCCATTTCGTTTTTTGTACTTTCATCCCTTGCTTTTTTAACTCTCTTTTTACATAATATAATTCTTTATGGACAAGATTTAATATGTGTTCGACTAGTTCAATATATGGATTCGGCAGTTTGAACGGACTGCTTTTAAATACAGATAAATCTTTTTCCAATACTTTAATTAACATTGGGTAATAAATGGCTTTTTCTAATAAATCCCTGCTTTCTGAAGGAATCCTTGTCATTTTCCCTTCCTCCTCAAGAACAAAAGTTCGTATATACGAATATCTTATTAAAATTTCTTCTAAAATGCAAACCGCTATTACTGAAATCCCTCTCTTTTTTTATACGTTAAGAAAGTATAAATTTCCAGCAAAGAAGCGAATTCGACGTAGTTGGAAATTTTAAGAATTAAGTATAAGTGCTCTTGCGGCTCTGCTTTCGCCTAAAGGCTCGGACGCCCGAGTTTTCTTTACAAAACCGGCTAAAATCCGGAAAATTCAAATCATCCTTTTCCAATGATATAATTGGTTTTATTAACAAATGGTAAAATAAAAGGATTTTTTGATCTTTCTATTTTGGTCATATTTTATGATATAATTTTCTAAAAAACACTGAAGGGTTTCATCATACTGCTTGTAATCTGACCAAGGGAGATTTTATATGGATTTTTCGAATATGCAAGAAAACCTTATGGAATTAATTCAAGATTACCGTTCTTTTGGTCCAATACCGGGACTGGTTTTACCGATCATTGAAGCCTTCTTACCTTTTTTACCTTTATTCGTATTTGTGACTGCCAATGCAAGTGCATTCGGGTTGGGATGGGGTTTTTTGTTTTCATGGATTGGTGCATGTACCGGTGCGTTGATTGTTTTCTCAATTGTTCGGAAATATGGACAGAAACGGTTTTTAGCGTTTTTAAAAAATCATAAACAAGTGAAAAGACTTGTAGACTGGGTGGACAGGCATGGATTCGGACCTTTATTCCTGTTAATGTGTTTTCCGTTTACACCTTCTGCAGTCGTGAATATTGTCGCCGGTTTATCGAGAATAAGTATTTATCAATATGGTGTGGCGGTATTAGCAGGAAAAATGGTCATGATTTTTAGCATCAGCTATATCGGACATGATATCCCGTCATTAATCCATAATCCAAAAAAGACGATCATACTAGGGATTGTGATTGTCATTCTCTGGTATATTGGTAAGCGAATTGAGGCCCATCTGGATAAAAAAATAGAATCGGATCGAATCTCGAATTTGAAATCAAAGGAAAAGGGTGAGCAAGACGAATAATCGGGGCTCTTTCTGAAAATGTCGTTTAAAGTTATGTAAGGAGGCAGATGCGGATGTCACTGCGATTTGTTAGAGGTCGTTCCGGCAGTGGAAAAACAACTTTCTTGTTAAATGAAATGAAGGAATCATTGCAACAAAAACCTGACGGGAAACCAATCTTTTTGATTGTCCCGGACCAAATGACATTTTTAACTGAATATAAAATGGTGTCGCAACCGGATCTTAAAGGTATGATTCGATTGCAAGTATATAGCTTTACCCGACTTGCCTGGCGAATCCTTCAAGAAACAGGCGGGATTACCCGGCTACATATCAGTACGACCGGTTTAAATATGTTAATTCGGAAAATTGTTAATGAAAACAAAGAAAAGTTTCTTGTTTTCAAACAAAGTGCCGAAAAAAACGGTTTTATTGACCATCTGGAAAAAATAGTAACAGAATTTAAGAGATACTGTATTACCCCATCGGAACTAAATAATGAGCTCGAAACCATTTCCAAAGAACCGACACTAGAAGGAAAAATTCATGACCTAGAGCTGATTTATGAGCAATTTGAAAATGCAATTAAGCAAAAATACTTAGCTTCAGAAGATTATTTAATGCTTTTGGCTGAAAAAATTAAGGAATCGGAAACACTAAAGGATGCCGAAGTTTTTATCGACGGGTTTTACAGTTTCACCCCACAGGAATATTTAGTCATCGAACAGTTGCTTAAAAGTGCAAGGAGGGTGACAATTGCCTTAAATGGTGAAAGAACTTATCGTGAAAGTTTACCGGGAGAATTTCATTTGTTCCGAATGACGGGAGAAACCTATGCGACCGTTTATGAGATTGCCAAGATTAACGGAATTGAAGTAGAGGAAGATGTCGCTTTAAATCAATCAGTACGCTTTCAAGATGAATCACTTGCCCATCTTGAAAAATATTATGAAACGCTCCCTGTTCAACCATTTACAAAGGATGCCAATATTTACTTTTGTGAAGCTACTAACGCAAGGGCGGAAATTGAAGGAGTCGGGAGGAAAATTGTTGTCCTCGTTCGCGATCGGGGGTACAGATATAAAGACATCGCCGTTCTTGTCCGAAACGGTCAAAATTACCAAGAACTGTTTGAGACGATTTTCCATGATTACGAAATACCTTATTATATTGATCAAAAGCGACCGATGCTAAACCACCCGTTAATCGAATTTATTCGTTCATCTTTGGAAATTATAACGAGCTATTGGCGCTATGATCCTGTTTTTCGTGCGGTTAAAACCGACTTGCTTTTTCCATTAAATGCAAATATTCATGTCATGCGGGAAAAAATGGACCGACTTGAAAATTATTGCTTGGCATACGGTATTCAAGGGGATAAGTGGACGCGGAAAGAACGCTGGCGCTATCGGAGGATTAGCGGACTGGATCGGGATTTTCCTCAAACCGATGAAGAAAAACAGTTTGAGCAAGAATTGAATGAATCCCGTTTGATGATCGCCGCTCCGATTAACCGTTTAGCAGGCAGATTGAAGAAAGCAAAGAACGGCAAAGAGCTTTGTGCCGCTTTGTTTTTATATTTAGAGGAGCTTGATATACCTGCTAAATTGGAAAAAATGCAGCAAGATGCCGAGGAAAACGGGAAATTAATGCTAAGTCGTGAACATGGACAAGCCTGGGACGGTGTTCTCCAATTACTAGATGAATATGTTGAAATATTAGGAGATAAAGAACTATCGATTAAACAGTTTTCCGAAATTATTGAAGCGGGCCTTGAATCCCTACATTTTTCTTTAGTTCCTCCTGCGATTGATCAAGTGGTCATTGCCGACTTGGAATTATCAAGACTATCAGACATTAAGGCTGCGTTTGTCATCGGTATGATTGACGGAATTATGCCGATGAAATTTCAGGAGGATGGTATTTTGACTGATGAGGAAAGGGAAAAACTGCTCTCATCCGGTTTAACGCTCGCTCCTACCAATAAAATGCGCTTGCTGGACGAAGAATTTATCGCTTATAAGGCATTTACGACTCCGGCGGAACTTTTATTCCTTAGTTATCCGTTAGCAAATGAAGAAGGGAAAGCGTTAATCCCTTCACCGTATTTAAAACGTTTGGAAGAAATGTTCCCGAATGGAAACCATTTATTTTTTGGAAATGAGGTAAGTGAATTACCAACGGAAGAACAACTTGAATTTTTATTAAACCGGAAGCAGGCACTAACACATGTAACGTACCAGTTACAAGCTTACAAACGTCATGAACCTATTGATGCGATTTGGTGGGACGGATATAACCTGTTGATGACCGGCAGGGACAGAGACTCGGCTGTAAAGGTACTCTCAAGTTTATTTTATGAAAATAAAGCAAAACGGCTCTCAGCATCTACGGTTAAAGATCTCTACGGGGAAGAAATAAATGGGAGCATTTCAAGAATGGAAATGTTTAACCGCTGTCCGTTTTCACATTTTATGTCCCATGGCCTTCGTTTACAAGAAAGAAAGATTTACCGCCTTGATGCACCGGATATCGGTGAGATGTTTCACAGTGCACTGAAATATGTCGGAGATCAGGTAATGAAGGAAAATTTGTCTTGGGGAAAATTAACCAAAAGACAAATCCGGGCATTGGTTGCTGATGCGGTTACATATCTCGCTCCGAAGTTGCAAAACGAAATTTTATTAAGCTCCAATCGCCATCAGTATTTATTGCGGAAGTTGGAACGGGTTATTTTACGCGCGACCGAAGTCATTGAGGAACAGGCAAAATCAAGCAAATTTGTTCCGTATCGTATGGAATTATCATTCGGACCAAACGGAGAACTTCCACCGGTGTTGTTTCAATTAAAGAATGGAATGAAAATGGCATTAGCTGGACGAATCGACCGAATAGATAAGGCAGAGAACGAAAATGGTGTCTTTTTAAGAATCATTGATTATAAATCGAGCAGTCATGATTTAAACATCGGGGAAGTTTATTACGGCCTTGCTTTACAAATGCTTACGTACTTGGATATATTGGTTCGCTACTCAGAACAGCTCGTCGGTACAAAAGCTGACCCGGCCGGTGTCCTATATTTCCACATCCACAATCCAATTATTAAAAGTAAGAAGTTATTGACAATAGAGGAAATAGAAGAGTTAATTTTTAAAGATTTCAAGATGACCGGATTAGTTTTAGCGGATCCGGAAGTTGTTCGGATGATGGACCAAACATTGGAGCGTGGGGATTCAAAGATTATTTCCGCAGGTTTAAAGACAGATGGTACGCTAACAGCTCGTTCAAAAGTAGCAAATAAGGAAGACTTTTCCCATTTGCGGCAATATGTAAGGCAAGTATTTGAAAAGACCGGGAATGAAATCGTCGAAGGGAATGTCGATATTGCGCCCTATAAAATGGATGATCGAGTTCCTTGTACCTATTGCCCGTTTAAATCTGTTTGCCAGTTTGATCAGACGTTAAAGGAAAATAATTATCGAATATTACCTTTACTAAATAATGAGAATGCAATGGAGCGGGTTAAGGAGGTTGTGAAATCTTGAATATACCACAAAAACCGGCTGAGGCCATTTGGACAGATGACCAGTGGAAGGCAATCCATGCAAGAGACAGAGATATATTAGTGGCTGCGGCCGCGGGTTCAGGAAAGACGGCCGTTCTTGTCGAGAGAATTATTCAGCGAATTCTTGATGAAGAAAACCCGATAAATGTTGATGAATTACTTGTTGCCACGTTTACGAACGCTTCTGCTGCGGAAATGCGTCATCGCGTCGGCATTGCTCTTGAAAAGCAAATCGCGGCCCGTCCCGATTCCGTGCATTTACGGAGACAATTAAACCTATTGAATCATGCAACAATATCAACCTTGCACGCATTTTGTTTAGAAATTGTCCGAAAATACTATTATTTAATCGATATTGATCCGGGGTTTCGTATCCTTGATGAAACAGAAGGGATATTGCTTAAGGACGAAGCAATTGAAAGCCTGTTGGAAGAAGAGTACGGTAAGGAAAATAATGAGGCGTTTTTCAAAGTTGTCGATATGTATACCAATGACCGCAGTGACGTCGCTTTACAAGATTTAATTTTGAGATTATATGAATTTTCCCGAGCCAATCCAAATCCTGACAAATGGCTTGATGATTTAGTTGCTAATTATGATATTAAAGAAGAACAATCGGTGGAAGATCTTCCGTTTATCAAGCCGCTATTATTTGATTTAGAACTGCAACTAAATGAAGCCAAACGTTTTTTTGAGAAAGGTTTGGAATTGACGAAAGTACCGGGTGGACCGTATAAACGTGCGGAAAATTTCCAAAATGATTTACTCCTTATGGATTCGATTATTCGTGCGAAAAACGAATCCTTTCAAGCTCTTTATGATATTTTTCAAAACATTAAGTTTACGACTCTTAAAACATGCAGAGGTGATGAATTCATTCCTGAACTGATAGAGGAGTCGAAAAACTTACGGGATCAAGGGAAAAAAATCATTCAAAAATTACAAGTGGACTTGTTCTCCAGAAAACCGGAAACATTTTTAAAAGATATGCAGGAAATGAAACAACCGGTTGAGACATTGGTTCGCCTAGTTAAATCTTTTGCAGAAAAATTTGATGCGTTGAAGAGAGAAAAAGCCGTTGTTGATTTTTCTGACCTTGAACATTTTGCGCTTCGAATACTTGGACAAACGGATGAATCCGGTATTCTTCGGCCGACCGAGGCAGCCCTTGCCTATCAGAAGCAGTTCAAAGAAGTTTTTATTGATGAATATCAAGATACGAATATGGTGCAAGAAACCATCCTTCAATTGGTGAAAAAACCTACGGAAGAAAATGGAAATCTATTTATGGTCGGGGATGTTAAACAGTCTATATACCGGTTTCGGTTAGCTGAGCCGAATCTATTTTTACAAAAATATTTATCTTTTACCCATGATGGAATAGACCATGGTCTTCGGATTGATTTAGCGCAAAATTTTCGCAGCAGACAGGAAATTTTGGATGCAACGAACTTTCTGTTTAAACAAATAATGGGGGTTCAAGTTGGAGAAATTGAATATGATGAAGCGGCAGAATTAAAAAAAGGTGCCGCCTATCCGGAAGATGAGCACTATCCCGTTGAACTGACAATTCTTTATCGAGAGGATGATGAAGAGGATCAATTGGAGAAGAATGAGGATAAAACAGAGGACCATGACACTGAGACGGTTTCATTTACAGAAGAAGAATTACAACAATCGGAAATGGAATCCCGATTTGTAGCGAAAAAGATCCGGGAGCTCATCGATAGTGAAAAACAAGTTTATGATGCAAAGAAAAAAATGTATCGACCGCTTCAATACCGGGATATTGTTATTTTGCTTCGTTCCTTTACTTGGGCACCGCAATTTATGGAAACACTGAAGGAATACGGTATACCCGCCTATGCAGAGCTGGCGGGAGGATATTTTCAAGCTTCCGAAGTGTCGATTATGCTCTCTTTATTAAAAGTCATCGATAATCCTTATCAAGATATACCGTTAGTTTCAGTTCTTCGCTCACCGATTGTCGGATTACATGAAGAAGAGCTTTCCCGGATTCGAATCATTGATCGAAAGGTAAGCTTTTATGAAGCGGCAAAAAAATTTGAACGGGTAAGAGGAAAAAATGAATTTGAGGAATCGATTATTTACAAGTTAAATCTGTTCTTTTCCCGGTTGAAAAAATGGCGTACGCAAGCAAGACAAGGTTCTTTATCTGATTTAATCTGGCAATTGTACCGGGATACCTACTTTTACGATTATGTCGGCGGTTTACCCGGGGGAAGACAGCGACAAGCGAATCTGCGTGCTTTATATGATCGGGCACGGCAATATGAATCGACTTCTTTTCGCGGTTTGTTCCGGTTTTTGCGCTTTATTGAACGAATGCAAGAGCGTGGTGATGATCTCGGGGTTGCGAGAAGTTTAGGGGAAAAAGAAGATGTCGTCCAGCTCATGACGATTCACAGCAGTAAGGGGTTAGAATTTCCGGTCGTATTCATTGCCGGTCTTGCTAGGGAATTTAATATGTCAGATCTGAATAAACGTTACTTATTCGATAAGGAATATGGATTTGCAACGGAATATATCAATCCGGAAAAGCAAATTGTCTACCCGTCTCTGTTTCAAATGGCTCTGCAAAGAAAAAAACGGCTTGAATTAGTAGCGGAAGAAATGCGTGTGCTTTATGTTGCCATGACACGGGCAAAGGAAAAACTTTATCTCATTGCCTCAAGCAAAAACAAAGAAAAATTACTGGCTAAATGGCAAAAGTATCTGGAAGAAACAAATTGGTTATTAAATGATTTTGATCGTATGGAAAGTAAAAATTATTTGGACTGGATCGGTCCGGCCTTAATCCGCCATCGCGATGGGGAGGGATTGCGTTTACACTCGTCCGACCGTTTGGATAATGAAACTGTACAGGAAATTGTTAACCATTCGTCCCAATGGAAGATTCATTTGATACCAAGTCAAGAATTGGTAAGTACAGAAAATGGAGAAAATGCCGGTGATCATTTCTTAACTTTTGTGAAACAGGGAGAGTTGGTTCCTGTTGAGTCTGCATATAAAGAGCAAATTTCTCATCAGTTGAACTGGCAATATCGCTACCAAGCGGCAACCGTGCATCGCAGCAAACAATCTGTCTCGGAAATCATACGACTGAAAGAAATACGTGATGAATATAGCGGTGAAGAACTAATCCGACCGTTTAAAAAGCCTATTACAAAAAGGCCCAAGTTTATGCAGGAAAAGACGTTGACTCCTGCAGAAAAGGGAACAGCCATGCACTTAGTCATGCAACATATTGATTTACGCAGGATGCCAACTGTCGAATCGTTAACAAACCAAATTTTTTATATGCAAGAGAAAGAATTGCTGACAGAAGATGAGGCAAATATGATTCATCTGGAAGAGATTGTTCAATTTTATCATTCAGATTTAGGGCAAAGAATATTGGCGGCCGACTGGGTGAAACGAGAAGTTCCGTTCGGCTTTACTGTACACCCGAAAGAAATTTATCCCGATTGGTCGGAAGGGGATGACCCGGTTTTTGTTCAAGGGATCATTGATTGTTTATTTAAAGATAAATCCGGTCTTGTTTTGGTCGATTATAAAACGGATCAAATCAGTGACCGATTTACAAAAGGGTATGATGAAGCAAAGCCGGTATTATTACAACGTTATCAAACACAAATCGATTTATATCGGAGAGCGGTTGAAACCATATTGGCAGTTCCCGTAACGGATGCATACTTATACTTTTTTGACGGTGGCCATATATTGCCGGTTAAGTGAAATACACCCGTACAGGATACATAAATAAATAACCTGTACGGTTTTTTATTTCACCTAAAAGGCGGTCCAAGACCCTCACCTCAAGATTTTTGAGTTTACAAAGAAGATAGGTGGGGACGGGCTGGCCTCATGTGTCCGATTGGTTCAACTAACAATCAGTGGGGGGATGCCCCACTGATTGAAGTTTCACGATAGCTAAGTTTTACTAATTATTCTGTCCGGAAGGTTGGTCTACTAGATCAGGGTCGACGGCATTCGTTGCACTAAATCCATTATTTGTAATGGAAAGTCCTCCAATATTCCCTGAACCGGAGCCTTGATTTTGTTTCGTATTCGACTTTGGTGCAATATTCAATGTGTCGCCAAAATTAACAACACCACCGCCTATATTAATAAGTTGAATCGAACCGATGATGGCTGGCATGTTTACCATCCTTTATCATAAGGTTTAAGCTTTCAAACACTACTTCCTTATAATTTATGAAAATTGACGCAATATGTTCTTATTCCGCTTGATTTGTTGCTTTCTGAATATTTTCAGGCTCGGCAATTTGTCTAATCTCTTTTCGGCGATTTTCTAAATTAATATTTTTATTACTGCCAATCTGAATAATGGCTGAACTCGTTGCCCCTAAAATATTTATTCGGTTAACAACAATACAACCACACATATGTTGGTTTCGGAAATAAATTTGCTGATTTATTGGCGGAAGTACAAGCGGCAGGGAAAAAATGCCGTAATTTATTACATCACCTTCATTTTCTAAAAACAACTCTTTATCGCGTTTAACCGCAAATGTGTCGCTTTTGGCGTTAATAATGGTGCTGTCGCCAATGAGTAAATGTGAGGAAAAAGTAAGAATTTGTATGCCTATTCTTTCCACCTTTGATATACGTTTTAACATATTAACGTGTCGCTATAGGGACGAATGGACCAATTAACAAGGAAGATGAAGGTGAATCATAGGCACACACCATTTGCATCGAATCTGTGTCTCCTACTAAAACAGCAGAGGAGCTGGCAATCGCAATAATATTTATATTCACTACATGCAAATCATGATTAATCACTTCCAAGATCATTCTTTTCCTCTCCCTTTTGTCCTTTCATTGGAAATTGGCGTAAAAAAGCGTAGATAGCTTGTTGTATGTCGTGAATAGTCATTTGATAAATTTCTTGTTCTTCCTCGTTAACAGATAAATTGCGACGAGTTTTGGCTAATTTTTGTGAATAAAAGGCGAGTCTCTCCGGCAGTTGCCTGCGAATATCTTCTTGAATAAATGCTGCATAGGATTCATCCAGTTCAAGTCCCATTTCTTTTTTTGCTTTTTCAATAAATAATGGAAGTTCTTTTTCTAAATACGTATTGAATTTATCCTGTAATTGATTTAGTTGCACCTTACTTTTTTCACTTTGTTCTTTACGTAAAGGGGGTGTTGGAATTGAGAATTCATCCATTTCTTGAAGGTCTTGCGGGTTCAAGCCAATATTTAATGTCCCGTCCAACCGTTCAATTTTCAACTGATCAAAATGGTAGTCGATCCTTTCCACATTTATTGGCGGCTGATTTTTTAGTGTTTCAATCGTTTTCATTACATCTGCATGAGCCTTTTCTAATTTCGCTAATTTTTCCTCATGCCTTTTCAGTTGTGAGGCAAGTTGATTGATAAATGAATAGAAATCATTTTGCAACGACATCACTTCCTTATGCAGTTTGAATATAGAGAAAGAATAGTTGTGCCATTATATTAGCAATTCATCTCGCTCCTCCCCCTTGTACCGGAATGGTAAGGTGGTGAGCTGTAGTTGTACTTGTAAACCCTTCGTAGTCCGGTTCCGGTGCATCACCTGTAAATCCTCCGGTATTATATGCTTCTGTTCTCGCATTTATCGAGCCGGCTGTACCAATTTGTAAAACAGAGGAGTTCATAATGCTATTTATCCGCAGTATATTAATATTGATGGTTTGTTGGACATAAATGTTCATTTTTTTCACCTGTCAGTCTTCTTTTGATTATATCGGTTAGACATTAAAACTGTTCGGTTGGTCGACTACATCGCGGTCATAGGTATTTGTGTTGCTGCGATGGTTATATACATAAAGCTGCTCGGCCGTATTAAATGAACCTGCACCTGCAAATGTTTTGTTCATTGTATAGGGACTAATTTGATATACATCCCCCACATTAAAAACACTACTGGATCCGATTGAATTTACGTTGACAATTCCGACTACTGCAGGCATATTGCTCACTTCCTAACCCGTTTTCCCTTTATCCACCTTACGGGCAGTAAGACTCACCTCAAGATTTTCGAGTTTACAACGAAGATAGGTGAGGAGCGAACTGCCCACATGCGTCCAATTGGTTCAAATAACCCATCAGTGGGGATAAAGAGCCCCCCTGATGGAAGTTTCACTTTATTGTATGATTCATTAAAGGAAAGGTGCTATAGGTGCCTATATTTTGTACGTTAAGAAATTTCCAGCAGGGATGTAAATTCGATCTAGAAGTAGTAGGAAATTTTAAGATTTATTGTTTTGGTCCATAGCACGCGATTCGAACAATTCTATGGGCCATTTCGGCTTGTTTCTCAATTAAATTCGTCCAATATGAAAATATGCCAATTATTATCATTTAAACCAAACTTATGATAATATGTAAAAAGGGAAATGATGATTTGTGCCGAAATGGTTTTCAAGAAATTTCATACAAAATAGAGTTCATACAAATATAAATTTCCTGAAAAAACCTTTTTGGGTGTTAATCGAATTATTAATTGGGAGGAATTAAAAAATGACACATCTGCATATTACATCTTGGGTGGTTGCCATCATTTTATTTATCGTAGCTGTCCTTTTGACAAAAAATAAAAATGAAAAGCCTGCAAAAATCGTCTCGATGATATTACGTCTATTTTACTTGTTCATAATTGGAAGCGGTATTCAATTATACTTACTGGTTGATCCATCCTCGGACTATCATATAAAAGCTCTTCTCGGAATTTTAGTCATTGTATTTATGGAACTGGTTCTTGCAGGCATCAAAAGGGGTAAATCAACAACGATTTATTGGATTTTATGGTTTGTAATTTTGGCAGCAACCATTTATATGGGATTCACATTACCGCTTTAAAGGTCAATAACTATAATAAGATTAATCATTTCAACACAAGAGGAATAGGAATCATATAAATATATATATCGGTGAACCGAGATTAAGAGAATTGTCGTATTTTGTCAATTCTTTTCTTTTTTTTCGTTACAAATTCACTTAAATATGCTATTTTTATAGTTGTAACATTTTAATGACACTTTTTCATATGACAAAAGCAGGTGAAAGCTGTGGTAAAGACATACAATTATGAGTTTATTGATAAAGAGCAGCTTAAAAATTTTATTGAAAAACATCGTTTACGATTGTATACAAATATACTGGCGCAGATTTTTGTCGGAAATGGGACTTGGAAGGAAATACAAGAAATTCAATTCATCATGAAAGAACTTTTACCAGATATACGGTTGATTGGATGCACATCATCTGCGGCCATTCTGGATGGAAAAATTGTGGAAGGAAGAACAGTAATAAACTTCACTCTTTTCGAACATACAAAGGTAGAGACAGGACTTATTCAAATCACGGATCATGATAAAAAGGTTGAAACGGATAATTTGGACTTAAAAACGATTATTGCCTACACGACGCATCCATCGATCCAGACCCGTGATTTTTTTAACGATATTCCCGCTGAAAAAGAAGTAATCGTTGCAGGAGGCAGTGCAACGAATACATCCGACAAGGAAGTTTTGGTGTTCACGTCCGATAGTGTAACCTCTAATGGTATTGTTTTTGTAAAACTCTATAATCCTAATTTATTTATAGATACATACCATAATATCGAATATAGTAAAGTCGGTGAGTGTATTAAGATTACGGAAGCGGAAAATGATCGAATTTTATCTATCAATAATGAAAAGCCGATAAGATTTTTTGAACAGAGTTTTGGTTTCAATCTAAAAGACTTTCATCAGGCCGGTTGTGAGTTACCTTTCATTTTTTTAAAAAATGGTGAAGACAAATTTTGTTTTATAAAAGACATATTACCGGATGGGGCAATGAGGGCAAGCTTGGAATTACGTTCCGGTGATGAATTATTTTTGGTCTATTTTGACTTGGCACGTATGATCGAAAGTAGTTTACTGCAATTAAACAGGCTGGCGAATGATTCCGTTGAAACGGTTTTTACATTTATAAATATGGAGAGAAAAACTCTGTTTGAATCGTTTACAAGCCAGGAATTATATCATTTACAAGCGTTGGGTGAAGTGTCAGGGCTGATCACTTTAAGTGAAGGAATGTCGGGAAGTGTCAAAGATGTGACAACGAATTTTTCTGTTTCCGCAATCGCCTTATCAGAAACCGGAAAACTCCCGGATGCTAGTAAAAAAGATGTTGAAATAGTAATCTCAGAAATTAGCTCAGAACCCGAAACTGAAACACCGCCGGCAGCAAAAAGAAAAAAGTTTCATTATCATTTCACTTCAGAGATGAGTAAGCAATTATACTTTGCAAATACTATGAAACTTTTAACAAAACAACTGGCTTACCTTTCCTGCTCATTGGAAAAAGCCAATCGAATGCTCTTTTATGATAAAGATACTGACTTGCCCAACCGGTTAAAAATTACCGAAACGGTAGATAACTTAATTTCAGACAGTGTAAACAAAAAGTTTGCTGTTCTTTTTATTGATATTGACCGTTTTAAATTAATTAATGACAGTTTTGGCCATTATGTCGGTGATATGGTTATTGGTATAATTGCCAATCGATTAAAATCTTTGCTTACGGATGATATATTTATCGGTCGTTTCGCAGGTGATAAGTTTACTGTCATTTTAAGAAAAGAACTGGATGCAAAGCAAATAATGATCTTGGCAAATAAAATATTATTATCTATTTCAGAACCGCTTGAATATGAGGGTCAGGAGTTTGCCATATCGGCCAGCATCGGTGTAAGTTACTATCCGGATGACGGGAACGATACAGAAACAATTTTAAGAAATGCGGATACGGCGATGAACCGAGCGAAAAAGTATGGAGGAAACCAAATTATATTTTTTGCCAGTGAAATGAATGTACAAATTAAATATAAGTTTGAACTTGAAAATTATTTACGGCGGGCAATTGAAAAAAATGAATTGTTTTTATTATATCAACCGGTTGTAGACTTACAGACAGGTCAAATTAACGGGAGTGAGGCATTAATCCGCTGGAAACATCCGAACCTGGGGTTGATCTCCCCGATGGAATTCATCCCGATTGCCGAGGAAACGGGGCTGATTCATGAAATTGGAAAATGGGTGCTCATGGAAGGGTGTAGGCAAAATCAAGAATGGTTTGACAAAGGCTATGATGAATTGTTTATCTCCATTAATGTCTCCGCCCGTCAATTTCTGCATCCAACATTTGTCGAACATTTACATGGATCACTACAATATTCCGGAATGGATCCGAAAAAACTACATTTAGAACTTACGGAAACCGGTATGATTGATAATGTTGAAAAATCCATTGCAATTATGAAAGAAATCCAAAATTTAGGAGTAAGAATTTCCATTGATGATTTTGGGACAGGCTATTCTTCACTCAGTTATTTAAAAAATTTACCTATCGATACATTGAAAATCGACCGTTCTTTTATTAATAACTTTAAATCTGAAACGGTGGACTACTCCATTGTGAAGGCCATTATTACGATGGGTAACGGTCTGTCAGTGAAAGTAGTGGCAGAAGGAGTAGAAACCTATGAGCAGTTAATTGAATTGAAAAAAATGAACTGCGATTATGCACAAGGTTACTATATTGAAAAACCGGTACACCCTGACCGTTTTATTGAAATTATGAACAACAAAAAATTTCAAATTTCATAAGTTGATTAATTGTGATTTGTGAAAAAGGCTGTATTAGGTCAAAAACCTGTACAGCCTTTTATAGCTAATCGTGGGGACATTTATAAAGTCCAATTTTAAAGTTGATTTTAGGATCGTCAATTAGCAGGTAGGGTAGTTTAACTGTAAGCCCCCATTCAAACAACGCATATAAATCAACAGCACCTCTTGTTAAAATTG